>JANXLO010000710.1 GCA_025355115.1 Chthonomonadaceae bacterium | reverse complement strand
GCGCTGAATGCCCAGGCTCCAACCACACTCCGACTCAACACACTCCGCGCGGACCGTCAGCGAGTGCGCACGGCGATACCGGAGCTGACCACCACGCATTTTTCACCATGGGGACTGGAGCTTCCGCACCGCGTCAATATCTTCGACATGCCTGGCAATCGGGCAGGCTGGTACGAGGTTCAGGAGGAAGCGAGCCAACTTGCTGCTCTTCTGACCAATGTGCAACCCGGCCAGACGGTGGTCGATGTGGGGGCCGGTGCCGGCGGCAAGACGCTACCGCTCGCCGCCCTAATGGAGAATCGTGGACGGCTGGTGGCTCTGGACATCTCATTGCCCCGCCTGGAGGAGCTGCAGGAGCGCGCTCAGCGGGCTGGTGTAGCGAAGTTGGAGATCATAGAACTGGATGCCAATGCTGAGGGAATTTGGCGGCGTGATGGAGAGGCCCGCAAGATGCTGCTGGGCTTGAACTCCACTGCCGATCATGTCATGGTAGATGCGCCTTGCACCGGCAGCGGCGCACTGCGTCGAAGTCCCGATGCCAAATGGCGGCTGCAGGACAAGCCTACCCTCTCCAGAGTGCAGCGAACTTTGCTTGCCCAGTCCTCCCTGCTGGTGGCTCCAGGTGGATTTCTGCATTACATCACCTGTGCGTTCGAGCGAGAGCAGAACGAGGACGTCATACAGGATTTCCTGGCGACCGCAGAGGGCAGCGACTTCGTCGTCGTGCCCATCGCCCCGCACCTGCACGCCGCCTGTCAGCGCGCGGAACAATTGGCGAAACAGGCTCCCGCCGCCAGACGTCATAAGGAAGAGGAGACCCCGGCACCTGCCGCCGCGCCTGTCGCCGGACTGCAGAAGCGACTCGCTCCGCTGACGGAAGGCCCTTTTCTGCGGACGTGGCCGCACAGGCACGGACTGGACGCCTTCTTCGGTGCCACTTTGAAGCGTAAGGTCTAGAGCAGCCCCCGCAACTCCAAGGATTTGTCGTTTAGGGCCTGGGTGCACAGAACGATGATACAGACAGAGGAAATTCGCATACAGGCCGAACAACTCGGCGTGGAGGCGCAGCGTCTCCATAGCGTGGACCGACGGAAGGAAGCCCTCATCGTCCAGCGGCGTTCGGCGCTTCTCTATGCCAGCGCAATGCACGAAGAGGAATCACCATCGGAGGAGTCATGGCGAGTACGGGCGGTCGCTTGTCGAAGGCTGGCAGACTATCTAACGGAAGCAGAGCACTACCCCGAGGCTGTAACCTACTATCAGGAGGCCACAGACTGCTGCGCACAGCTGAGCACTGAAGAGGGTGAAATCGCCGCCCGAGAGTGCGCTCAGAAGATTCTTCAGGTCGTCGGGCTGCTCCGGTCGCGGCCGGATGAGCGTCTCTATCTGCTGACCGCCCGTTATGAGCGACTGCAGCAGGAGCTCGCACTCAGGCAAGGGACAGAGCTGGCCCAGGCGGAGTGCAGTGCTCACATCGCCCGCATCTTTCAGCGTCGAGATCGCCCGCACGAGGCGCTTGCGCACTATCGAGAGGCATTGCGGCTCTGCGCACTGGCTGAAGCGACTCCCGAGGTCATGCTGGCCACGGCGGAGGCGCACCATAGAATCGCCGGGCTGTACGCCTACGCTCTCGATGAGCCGGACGACGCGGCGCGGCACTATCGAGAGGCCATCGCGCTCTACACGGACTACGAGCCATTCGCGCATGGTGAGCAGGCGGCGCGGGCCCTCTGTGTACAGGCCCTGACGATGCTTTCGAACGAGCAGGATTAGAGTGCTACCACCGCCTTCAAGACGAGGCGCAACAGGAAAAGTTGTTATGCATCCCACTCCCGCGCGCATCTACACTCTGCCGCTATTCCCGCTGAATCTGGTGCTGTTTCCGCCCTTCCTCCTCGGCATCCACATCTTCGAGGAGCGCTACAAAGCCATGATTGCCGCTTGCGCCCAGGTCGATTCAGCGTTCGGCGTCGTGCTGATTCGCGAGGGAGAGGAGGTCGGCAAACCGGCCGTGCCGCACGACATAGGGTGCGTTGTGCGGATACAGGAGATCGAGACTCTGGAGGACGGGCAGCTCAACTTGATCGTATCGGCTGAACGACGATTCCGCATTCTGGAGTACATGGAAGCGGATCAGCCGTACCTGATAGGACGGGTGGAGGATCTTGAGGACGAGCCGGAATCTAGAGAGGGCCTGGAGGAGATCGCCAGTGAACTCACCATGCTGTTTCTGCGATATCTCGCGCTACTGACCGAGCGGGTGCAGCAGGAGCAGCCAGCCTTCGCTCTTCCCACAGATCCTTCCCTCCTCTCCTTTTGCGTCGCCTACATCATCCGAGTGCCGCTCGAAGGCCAACAGCGCCTGCTGGAGATGACCGATGCCCGTGAGCGCTGCGCCGCCGAAATCTCTTTTCTCACGGATCACGTCGCGGCCCTTGAGGCGGAGCGTGATGAACTTGCCCTCGAGCGGCATCGCGCCACTGTCTTCGTCGCGCTGCAGCCCGACTCCACACGCTGGAAAGAGTACGGCGACGAGTCCCGAAATTGACGCACATAGGACGCAAAGCAGTTGTCGAGAGTGCGGTTCAGCCTCGTGAAAGCTCACGCCACAGGCCCCGGTAGCAGTGCAGAAACGTGACCCCGTCCTCCTGCTTTATCGCTGTCCCCACCTCGCAGAGTGTGAAACGGTCGTAGCCGGACTGCCGAAAAAGCGTGAACAGCTCTCGATAAGGGTAGCTCTCGTCCCATAGATCGTTGATGTGGCAGGACTTGATGTCCGGTCGCAGCAGCTCGAAATAGGTCTTGACGGAGCCGGCGACGATGTCGCCCTTGTTAGAGTTCCAGCAGGCGCCGACTTTCGTGTGATTGCAGTGATCCAGAATTGTGCGAATATGCGGGGGATGTGCTGTGCCGTTGCCGTGAACCTCCAGCCAGATTTCCACGCCATGCGCCTCGGCCGCTGCTCCGCATTCGCGCAGGTTCGCCCCAATCTGTGCGAGCGTTTTTTCCACTGCGACGCCTTCCGGCAGACCGTTGGGCCGAACCTTGACCCCATGCGCGCCGGTGTCTTGTGCCAGCTCGCACCACCGTTTGCACTCCTCGACGTTCGACTTTACTACGGCCGCATCGGTCGAATGAAACTCACAGGTCGTCCCTAGCCCCCACAAAGTCAGACCCGCATCGGCAAACCGCTGTCGCACCTCTTTGCGCCTGGCGGCATCGATCGCGATTTCGACGCCGTGCGCGTGCTGAGTCCGAAGCTCTACCCCCTCCAGGCCCGCTTTCTTCGCATGGTCGATGATTGTAGGCAAATCCCAGTCCTTGGCGACGTTGTAGGTGATGGTTCCAAGTCTCATTTTCGACGCCCTCCCCTGTTGCGCGCTCGCCGCATCCGACGGCATCGTCATGCCGAGGGCCAGTGCCGCTCCGCTTCCTGTCAGCATCTCACGCCGAGATAATCGTTCATTCAAAATGATGCTCCCTTCCATTTCCAACAGGATGGACGCTGCTCCGATTCGTCTCTGCCATGATTTTACTCTACTTTGCAGTAAAAGCGCGGAGGCAAGAAGTGGAGCAGTGGCGATTCTTTCACAGCTTGCAAATGTCTGGCTTGCAGTAACGTTTTGGCCGTTGCTTCGTCGGTATAGGTGTCAATGTCTCTGTTTTGTGGAGGGTTCAATAATGCGAATATTTTTTCCAACGATGGCAGCTGGTCTCGCGCTTTTTGCCGCGATCAGTTTCGCCCAGCAGCCAACTTCGGAAGGCCCCTACCGTGTGCTTAAGACCGCCAAGGTAGGCGGCGAGGGCGGCTTCGACTATGTCTATGCCGATTCGGACGGGCGCAAGCTCTACGTGGCGCGCGGCGGTTCGTCTCCACGGGTTTCAGCCTTCAATCTTGATACCCTCGAGCCTGCTGGCGAGATACCAATGACGAACGCACGCGGGGCCGCTGTGGACGCGCAGTCTCATCATGGCTTCGCCTCCAGCAGCCCGGTCGCGATGTGGGACACGAAGACGATGGCTCTCATCAAGACGATCCCGGTTGAAGGCAGGCCGGACGGCATCCTGGCCGACGACTTCAATCATCGCGTCTACATCTTCAGCCACAGCGCGCCGAATGCTACGGTGCTGGACGCGAAGGACGGCACGGTGCTCGGAACAATCGATCTAGGCGGCGCTCCGGAGCAGGCCGCGACGGACAACAAGGGCCATATCTACGTCGACATCGAGGACAAGGACACGGTAGCGGTCGTCGACGCGAAGACAATGAAGGTGACCGCCCAGTACAGCCTGAACGGCAAAGGCGGCGGCAACGCGGGGCTGGCGCTCGACGTGAAAAACCACATCCTTTTCGTGGCCTGCCGAAACCCGCAGGCTATGGTCATGATCGATGCAACCGACGGCAAATATCTCGGCGACGTCCCCATAGGGCGCGGCTGCGATGGCGCGGTGTTCAACCCCAAGACGAAGGAGTGCTTTAGCTCGCAGGGCGACGCCACGCTGACGGTCATCAAGGAGAACAGCCCGACGAGCTTCGCCCTCGTGCAGAACGTGAAGACGATGCCCGGCGCGAAGACGCTGACGCTCGACAGCAAATCGGGCAAGATCCTCCTGATCGCCGCGGAGTACGGTGCCCCATCAACTACCGCCCCCGCACCCGGTGGACGCGGCAATCGCGGCCCGATGCTGCCCGGCTCCTTCTCGGTCCTTGTGGTCGGTAAGTAGTCCGCCTGCCGTCAAACGACTGGCGAAGATGGCGACCGGAGACTTACCTCTCCGGTCCTTTCCGCGCTTAAATCCCCGTTCTCAATCGCTTCCTTTGCGGAACGTATTGCCCTCCAACGACTCACGAGCCTGCCGAGATCTCATGCATCACTTCTGCTTCGATCACTCAAGCTTTCTGGCATGGGTGGAGGCGTGACAAATTCCCATTTCTTCATCACCGGTCAACAGCAGACGGCCTAATACCCAGCGGCGACCGGGAAGGGTGAACCTGCCGCTACAAAATTTAGGCTCGGCTAAAAATTATACACCCGTTCATTGACACCATCATCCACGAGATGGTATTATTTAATTTGAGAGTAAGCTATAGACCGTTATGTTTGCACATTTTCACAGCAGGAGTAAGTTATGCGGAGTGTCAAAGGGTTTACTCTAATTGAGTTGCTGGTAGTCATCGCAATCATCGCGATCCTTGCGGCGATTCTGTTCCCCGTCTTCTCGCAGGCGAGGGGAAAGGCGCGGCAGACCGCCTGCCTCAGCAATCTGCGACAGGTCGGCCTGTCGGCGCAGATGTACGCTCAGGACTATGACGAGCAGATCCCTCATACGGAGCTTGGTGGGGATGTAGATGACGCTCACGAGTACTTTTGGGGAGATATGGTCCAGCCCTACGCGAAGAGCTGGCAGATGTTGGCTTGCCCCAGTGCCGCCGGCAAGATTCAGTTCAAGAGTAGCGCGACCCTGTTCAGCCAGCAGTGGAGCTACCACTATGGCATCAACGACATCATCGCGGCAGATTGCGCGGCAACCGATGATCCGGCCTGCCGACACATCGGAGTGGCTGGGCACGCGCTCGCGGCCATCGAAACGCCCTCCTCAGCGATTCTGATCGCCGACAATCTGCCTGCCGTCTCGGACACCGGGGACGGTGATAACACGGTGCTCAGTCACGGCCGTCACGAGATCAACTGGCAGTGGGCGAAGCGTGATCCCACTCGGCTGAGCGTCGCAGGCAAATCGCAGGACGGCTATACGCGCCATGCCGACGGATTCGTCTACGTCCTTGCCGACGGGCACGCGAAATGGCGAAAGCGAGAGAAGCGGCCCGACGGCTCCTTCCGCGGAGGGACACTGGATGCCGAATGGCTCGCCGGACAGCCTTAGGCGAAGGGAGAAAACTGTAACCTCTCCAGCGTAGAGTATTCTAACTGCTAGTGGTGAAACTCTGTCGAAAATCCGTTGTGAAGCTCTGAAAGTCAACCAATGCCCGCTTTTGTTTTCAAGAGATCATTTGATAAAAGTGTTGCTTTGCGCCGATTACCGCTCCTTCTTTTTCCTGCGCTCATGCTGGGCGCGGGGATGGCTGGGAAGGCGGGCGAGCCGCCCGTCAGCCCGCAAGTCGAGTACGACAAGACGATGCATCCGCTGCTGACTCAATACTGCGGCAAGTGTCACGGGGAGAAGGGCGGCGCGGCAGGAATCAGCCTTGAGGCCTTCACCAAGGTGACGGCCATCCAGAGCGATCAGACGACCTGGCGCAAGGCGCTTGTGCGTCTGCGTGATCGAACCATGCCTCCTCCCGGCGCGCCGCAGCCCTCCCAGTTGCAGAGGAATCAGGTTTCCGACTGGCTGACGCAGACGCTCGACAGCGCAGACCCGAGCCTGTTGCCGAAGAATCCAGGCCGTGTGTTGATCCATCGTCTAAGCAGGCAGGAGTACAACAACACGGTGCGCGATCTGTTCGGAGTCACCTCCAATCCTGCCGACAAGTTCCCGGCTGATGGTGGAGGAGGCGGAGGCTTCGACAACAACGCCGACACGCTGTTCATACCGCCCATCCTGCTGGAGCGCTACCTGACGACCGCGGGGGATGTCCTGGAGGAAGCCTCGCACCAGCGTCTCTTCTTTGTGCGGCCCGGCAAAACGTTGACCGACAGGGACGCCGCGAAGGAGATCGTGACGCGTTACGCCATGCTCGCGTTTCGCCGCCCAGTCGAAATGGCCGAGGCAGCGCGGCTGATGCGGCTATTCGACAGAGCGACCAAATCCGGTGACGACTTCGAGGCCGCGACGAAATTCGCGCTGAAGGGCGTCCTCGTCTCTCCCAATTTTCTGTTCCGCGTCGAGAGGGATCGCCCAATTGCGGAGGCCTATCCGCTCGGCGACTACGAGTTGGCCTCGCGTCTCTCCTTCTTCCTCTGGGCCTCCATGCCGGACGACGCTCTCTTCGCGCAGGCGGCGCAGAGCAGGCTGCATAGACCGGAGGTGCTGGAAAAAGAAGTGCGCAGGATGCTCCTCAGCCCCAAGTCACGTGCATTCGCGGACAGCTTCGCGGGGCAGTGGCTGCGGGCGCGAGACCTCTACACGACCGCGCATCCGGACACGAACCGCTTCAAGGAGTTCACGCCGACCCTGCGCGACGCCATGTACGCGGAGACCATCGACTTCTTCGACTCGGTCGTGCGAGAGGACGCCAGCCTGCTCCGCCTCCTCGACGCCGACTACACATACCTCAACGAGGAGCTCGCGAAGCACTACGGGGTCCCCGACGTAACCGGACAGCAGATGCGGAGAGTCAAGCTCGTCGACGACAGGCGCGGTGGCGTTCTCACGATGGGCAGCGTGCTGGTGGAGACCTCCTACCCCCTCCGCACCAGCCCTGTGCTACGCGGCAAATGGGTGCTGGAGCAGATACTCGGCGCGCCCACTCCGCCACCGCCGCCAA
>JANXLO010000708.1 GCA_025355115.1 Chthonomonadaceae bacterium | reverse complement strand
CGCGCAGTGGTTGCACGCTCGTCAAGATGCGAGTCCAGCTGATATACTGCCGCGACATAGGCTCACGACAGAACAATAAATATGGCAATTTTTATGTGTTAAAAGGAGACCGTGATGTTCTCTTCGCACCGCAGCCGCCTGCTCATGCTCTATGGAGCGCCACTCCTCGGAGTCGGCCTCATGCTCTATGCCGTCCCTCTGCTCCTCGCACTGCCGGGCGATGCCAAGTCCGACGGCCCCCGCAATGCGAGGGCGCCTCACCCGCACATGCGAGGCAATGCCGCCGCGGGGCGGGATGTATTCCGTTTCGAGACCTTCGGCGATGAGGGTTTTTGGACAGACGCCGCGCGCCTGCCGCAAGGAATGATGCAGGAAAAGCTGACGCCTCTACAGGCGCTGGAGGCGGGAGTCCAGGTGGACTCCGAGGCCATTCCCGCCGACATGAAGTCGGCGATGGCCAAAGAGCTGAAGACGGATCTCTCCCCCGCCAATGCCCCTATGCTCAACGACCCGGCGACAACAGTGAAGCTGGTAAATGCGAACGCGATCATCGGTCTGGTCGCCAAGGACAGCGCGGGCAGCCGAACCCCTGATATAGAGCATGGCGCCAAGGTCGGCATCACCTGTGCGCTCTGCCACACCATCACCGACAATTCCGTCTTCTCCATGCCGGGCAAAGGCTCCATTGGGCGGCGGCGCGACGGCCTCACCCCCTACGGCCTGAACGTGGGCAAGCTCATGGCAGTCGCAGCCAATTCGCGCGCCTTCTGGCCGCTGCTTCAGCACGAAAACAAAGGAAAAACGATTGGACGCGCTCCGAAAGGGGTGACGCCTGAATCCACTGAGGCGGAGGTAGATGCCTATCTCAGCAACCCGAAATATTTCCCGATAGGCACCTTCGACGACACCCCAGACGGCATTGGAAACTCCATTCAGATTCAGCCGCTATTCCGTCAAGATCTTGCGGGGCCGTACGGGAGCTCCGGCCAAAACGCAATTCTCGACGACTTCAGCAACACCGCCTACACAATTCTCTTTGATCCGACCACACTGACCACTCCAGGCGGCCACAAGTTTCTGCAGGTTATGGCCGGGGGCGATGGGCTCAAGCTCGCGGCGGCGTACGAAAAGATATTAAAGGAGACGAACGTCACGGGCTATCCCTACAACGTGGCGCAAACTGGCCTCAAGCCGGGCGAGGAGAGAAGCCCGGTAGGACGGCGCGTCGACAACCAGAAGCTCCTGGACTTGAACGCCTACCTTGACAGCCTCCCAGCCCCCAAAGGAGTCCATACGGACAGGGCCTCCGAGGCGCGCGGACGCGAGCTGTTCCGAGCGGACTGCACCAGTTGCCACAACGTCGATCAGAGCAAGCCCGTCCCGGCCAATTTCATCCCTATGAAAAAAATCTATCCTGGCTATCAGCCCATGGTTCTGGCAATGCGCAAGCCCCCTCTCAGTCCGATTCAGAACTCTCCTGGCACCTTCGACGACAAGATGATCGTGGTGGACGCCAGCGGACGTGGAGAGATTCGCGGGAATGCGTTGCCACTGCTGCTCGATCTGGCGCGCAAGCCAAGGTTTCTGCACGACGCCTCCGTCCCTGGGCTAGATGCGCTGCTGGATCCGTCGCGGGGCCAGAACGCGCCTCACCCGTTCTACCTGCGCCAGCCCTCACAGCGCGCGGACATGGTTGCGTTTCTGAAGGGATTGGAAATCAGAGGGAGATAGGTGTTGATGGGGTGCTTGCCCGTGCATGGCTCGAGGGGCGTCTCCGCATCGTCCTTTCGCACTTGAAGCATCACCGCAAGGCATTGGAAACTTGAAAGCTCTCGTCTACCGCGGCCCTCTCAAGATGGAGGTCGAAACGGTGGGCGTCATCAGCCTAGCCTGATGGCGCCCACCGACGCCATCGTCAAGATCACCTCCTCCGCCATCTGCGGCAGTGACCTGCATATGTACGAAGGCCGCACTACGGTCGCCACCGGCACGATCTTCGGTCATGAGATCCTCGGCGTCATCCACGAGGCAGGAGAGGCCATAAGTCAGCTCGAAGTGGGCACCGGGTCGTCCTGCCCGTCAACATCGCCTGCGGATGTTGCTTCAACTGCCCACGCGGTTCACGAACGCCTGGCTGACCCAAGATCCGGAAGGCGTCAGCGCTGCTTATGGCTGCACCAAGGTCATTCTCAAGCCGAATGGGTGACGAAGCACCTGTTCGTAGCCGATGAGAAATCAGCCCACCACTAAAGCCCGTGAGGACAGACCGCAGCTGCCCATACGGGCTTTAGTGGTGGGCCAGTGAAATCGTTCACTTTGCGGAGAGGAGGCGGGCAAGAGCCGAGCGCGGAAGATCGGGGGCTAGGAGTGTTTGGGGACGGCCTTCTGCCGCGAGGATATATTCGGCGGCGCGATAGCCGCTGCGGACTGCGCCTTCCATCGTCGAGAGCCATCCGGTCTGAGTCCACTCCCCTGCGACGTAGAGGTTCGCGACAGGACTGCGTTGATCGGGGCGCAGGGCTTCCGCGCCCGGCTTAGGTGAGAGTGTGGCTTTAGGCCATCGAACGACCTGCGAGCGCACCAGAGTTGCCCGCTGGGAATCCGGCAGGCAGGCGTGGACATCAGACAGGACACGCGCAAGGATCTCCTCTTTGGGCAAGCCTACGAGCCGATGCGATGCGCTAATCACGACGCTCAGGTAAGAGCCTTCGCCCTCCGGCAGGTCGAAATTGGAGTTCTTGTTGAATATCCATTCCGACTCGCGATCGAGGACGGCAAGGGCGGGCGGGCAATCGATCAGGCGGTCGAACCAGAGATGCACCCCACATATGGGCGCGAGCTCGAGAGCCTTCAAGTTCTGCCAGTAGGGAATGCCTTCGGTAATATCGTCCGGCAACAGCTTCAGCAACAGATCGAATTGAAGCGCACTGACGTAGTAGTCTGCCTTAAGCCGTGTGCCGTCAATAAGCGAGACACCGGTCATGCGCCGTGGTGAATCGAGCGAGAAATGAAGCTTATCTGCGATGGTGCGAAGCCGCACGGCTCCGCCACGCTCGTGGAGATAGGCGATGGTCGGTTCGGTGTAGAGAGAGCCGAGCGGGAGGCGGGGAACGCCGAAGTGGAACGCCTCCGCATTCAGCAGAAATCCGTCACGGAAGATTTTAAGGGCGTGGCCAAAGGCGATGCGGTCGTTGGTCTCGTTGCAGGCGCTGACCAGGATAGGCGTCCAGAAACGTCTGACCGCTCGCTCGGTCTGGCCGGTTGCCCGGAACCACTCCTTAACTGTGATGGCATCGTGCTCTGGGCCAGGAGCCGACCGCAGCATCGCGAACATTCCCCGCGCGATCCCGAGCTTATCACGCAGTCCCAGCGACCTGAAGCTCAGAAACGACGGCGCAATATGCATAGGTGCGGGCAGCATGCTGCCTTTGATGACCGAACGTTTGCTATCGCCATCAAGGAACTGCAGCGCATCATAATAGCGGATCTGATCTTGGACGCCAAGGCGCGTCAG
>JANXLO010000696.1 GCA_025355115.1 Chthonomonadaceae bacterium | reverse complement strand
CCCGCCGACCTGGAGCAGGCGCGCTACGACGAGCTCGACGACATTGTTGCGACCACAGGGCAGACCTTCCTTGGACTGACCGTCAACTGCGCCCGTTGCCACGATCATAAGCTCGACCCCATCCCGCAGAAGGACTACTATAGTCTGGTCTCCTTCTTCCAGGGGACGACACGCTACGGACAGCCCGTGCCCGAAAACTCGCTGCGCCCAATCGCGCCCGAGTCAGAGCGGCGCAAATACGCCGTGGTGGACAGAGAGTATCGCGCCAAACTCGACGAGGTGCAAGCGCAGATGACCGCCATAGTACGCACAGTCGATGCCACCTTCTCACCCGTTGAGAAGGAGGAGTTCAAGCGGGAAATGCGCCGAGCCGATGTGCTGAAGAAGCGCGTCCCATCAAAGCTAAGCCAGGCGCAATACGACGACTACATCGCCCTCACGAAGCAGAAGGACGAGCTTGTAAAGTCGCCTCCGCAGGCGCTGGAGCAGGCGCTCGTCATTACGGAGACAGGGCGTGACGCGCCGCCGACGCACATTCTGCTGCGCGGCAACCCGCACGTTCCCGGCGACGAAGTGCAGCCTGCATTCCTGCAAATTCTCTCCCCGCCGAAGCCGAATCTCTTGCCTTCCGCAAATAGTAGTACAAGCGGGCGCCGCCTCGCGCTCGCGGAATGGATCGCGAGCAGAGAGAATCCCATGACGGCTCGGGTCATGGTAAATCGCCTCTGGCAGCATCATTTCGGGCGTGGCATAGTCCGCTCCAGCAGCAACTTCGGCAGACTCGGCGACAGGCCCACGCATCCTCAACTGCTGGACTGGCTGGCCTCCGAGTTCACGAGCCAGAGCTGGTCGCTCAAGAAGATGCATAAGCTCATTCTAATGTCGAATGCCTGGAAAATGTCGTCGCAATCGAATGCAAAAGCGCTTGCTCAGGATCCTGAAAACAATCTGTTCTGGAGATTCGACATGCGTCGCCTCGAGGCCGAGGAGGTGCGTGACTCCATCCTCGCCGTCAACGGCAGCTTGAATCCAAAGATGTTTGGCCCGAGCATCTACCCTACCATGCCGAAGGAAGTGCTCGCGGGGCAATCCGTTCCCGGCGCCGGCTGGCTGAAATCGACGCCGGAGGAGCAGGCGAGGCGCAGCGTATATATACACATCAAACGGTCGCTTGCTCTGCCCATCCTCGCAAGCTTTGATGCAGCAGACACAGACACGACCTGCCCAGTTCGCTTCGCCACCACACAGCCCACGCAGGCGCTCGGCATGATAAACAGCACATTTACGAATGAGCAGGCGCGGATCTTTTCGGGACGAGTGGAGAAGACCGCAGGCACCGACCCTGCCGCCGACGTGAAGTTCGCGCTGTGGCGAGTGATGCAGCGCGAGCCGACGGCCAAAGAGATTAATCGCGGCGTGAAATTTATGCAGCGGGCGGAGACTGCCCAGCATCTGAGCCGGGCCGAAGCTCTGCGCTCCTTCTGCGTGGTCGCGCTGAACCTGAATGAGTTTCTGTACCTGGACTGAGGAGAACGACTTCTATGCAAAATCTATTTCGACGCTCCGACAGCATCGCCAGCGGCGGCTTCTGTGGGCGAACGCGCCGTGAATTTTTATGGGAAGCCGGAGGCGGATTCACGTCGGTCGCGCTCGCAACAATGTTGGCCGGGGAGGGATTCCTGGACGCTCAGTCGGTACGGGCGGATGGAATAACTCCGTTCAAGAATCCGCTCGCACCGAAGAAGCCGATGATCCCTCAGAAGGCCAAGTCGGTGATTTTCCTCTATATGTACGGCGGCCCGAGTCAGATCGACACGTTCGACTACAAGCCGACCATGTACGGCATGGACGGAAAGACGATCAACATCACCACCTTCGGGCGCGGTGGGCACAAGAATCAGGGGCGAATTGTCGAGCCGCG
>JANXLO010000693.1 GCA_025355115.1 Chthonomonadaceae bacterium | reverse complement strand
GGGGCCCCGATGGACATCTCCGCGGCCTGTGTCCTGGGACTGACCGCTGAAGTGACGGAGTTCCTGGACGCAGAACCCTCACTTATCAACGCAAAAAACCCGCAATCGCACGGCAAGAGGCCGCTCTCATTCGCCTCCGACAATCCGGAAGTTCTCGCTCTCCTGCACAGCCGCGGCGCAAACTGAGTTGCTGATCTCCTCTGAGCCTGCTTTGCCTATGGCAGGGCGAAGGCTACGAACTCGTCGCCGGATTTGGTGCGGAGTTTGCCTCCCCCGCCGCATGCTATGACAACGAACTGTTTGCCGTTCACCATGTAGGTGGAAGGGGTAGCGTAACCGCCCGCGTTCAGCTTGTACTCCCAGAGCGTTGCGCCTGTGGTCTTGTCGAAGGCATGGAACTTCTCGTCCTTGGTGCCGCCTATGAAGACCAGGCCGCCTGCCGTCACAATCGTGCCGCCGAAGTTCTCCGTGCCGGTCTTGGGGACGCCCAATGCGGTGAGGGCCGGAAACTCGCCGAGAACCGCCTGCCACAGGATTTCTCCCGTGTTCAGGTTGATCGCATGCAGCATTCCCCAGGGCGGCTTGATCGCGGGATAGCCCTGCGCGTCGTTGAAATAGTTGTAGCCCTGGAAGTCGTAGCCGCCCTGCGCGTTTGCCTTCACTGCGCAGACGTAGGGCGTGTTGTTCGTGTTGACGTAGAGGATGCCTGTCGTCGGGTCGAACGAGGCGCCGCTCCAGGTCGCGCCTCCGTGGAACCCGGGCACGATCACGCTCCCCTGCACGCTTGGTGGAATGTAGGCTTTGCCGTAGCGGAGGCCATGGAGCTTGACGAGCACGAAGGCGTGGGCCTCTGGAGAGATGTTCGTCGCGTCGTCCAGGCCGAATATCTGGGGCGATAGCGCGGGCGGCTTCGACGGCACTGGCTGAGTGAGAGACGCCTGCTCACCTGGAATGTCGGAGAGCTGGGCGGGAACCTCTCGCACATCGAAGAGCGGCTTGCCTGTGCGCCGGTCGAAGAGAAAAATGTAGCCCGTCTTCGTCGGCTGCGCCACCGCCTCCACCCGCTTGCCGTCGTGAATCACCGTGACTACCACCGGCGGGCATGGATTGTCGTGGTCCCACAAATCGTGATGCGTTGTCTGGAAGTGCCACAGGCGCTTGCCTGTCCGCGCATCCAGAACGAGGGTGCAGTTGGCGAACAGGTTGTCGCCATGTCTGTCCGCGCCATAGAAGTCGGAGGCCGCGGAGCCTGTTCCGCATAGCACCAGGCCGTTCTTCTCATCCACGGTGAAGCCTGACCAGGGGTTGACGCCCGACCGCTCCTTCCAGGAATCCTTGGCCCAGGTCTCGTTGCCGAACTCGCCCGGACGCGGGACGGTGTGGAATCGCCACGCCTCCTTGCCGGTGCGAATGTCCCAGGCACGGATGTCCCCAGGCGCGCCGGGCTGCCCCTCCGCGACGATCATTCCGACGATGGCGAAATTCCCGAAGATCGCAGGCGCCGAGGTGCTGCCGTAGCCCATATGGGAGATGTCGTACTCGATGCCCTGCCGCATGTCCACCACGCCGCTCGCGCCGAATTTCGGGTCGAGCCGCCCCGTCTTCGCGTCCAGCGAGAGCAGACGACCGTCGTTCAGCGCGGAGACGATCCTGCGCTCGCCGCCCGGCTTGCCGTCCGACCAGTAACCGACTCCCCTGTTCACGCCGCCCGTGTGCGGGTCGAACTTCCAGATCTCCTGCCCGGTCGCCGCGTCCAGCGCGACGATCTTCGTGCGAACGGTCGTAAGATACATCACCCCGTCGATGACGATGGGTGTGCATTCGATGGTCGTCCCTTCGGCTGCGGCATCCCCGGTGTGATATGTCCAGGCGATCTTCAGACTGTTCACCGTCTTGCGGTCGATCTGCCGCAGAGGCGACCAGCGCATCCCTCCCTTGTCGTTGCCGACGTTTGCCCAGTCCACGGTGTCGCGCTTGCGCACCACGGGAAACGCGCCGAGGTGAGTCGGCTCCTCAACAACGATCGCGGCCTGTGCTCGGATCATCGCGGGGTTCCGCGTCGGCGAGAGGTCGTCGAATTTGCCGTTCACGAGCGCATCGAAACGCCATAGTCCTATTGTGTGGGCGTCCATTTCCAGCGGTGCTGTCGGTGTCTGTGCGATGTCCCGCACCACGTCGGAGATGCGGACTTCATCGATCAGACCGTCGCAGCCAAGGCTGTTCGGCGGGTAGGCTCCGAACCAGAGCGGTCCGATCACAGGGGTCGCGTGCGTCGAGGCGATCTGCTGATCCGCCACGACCTTGCCGTCCACGAAGAGCCGCACCCGGCCCGGCAGATAGGTCATCGCAAGGTAGTGCCACTTCCCGTCCGTGATGTCGTTTGGCGCGACGATGTTCTGAGGCGTGGCGCCGGGCAGATAGACGCTGAACCGCCCTGTCCCCGCCTCCGAGTATAGCTCCCAGTGCTTCGGTGACTCCTTTGCGCTATTGGCGACGAGAATGTTGAAGCTGTCGTGGCTCGTCAGTTTGGCGAAGCATTCGATGGTCAGGGGCGGCTCCTGATAGAGTGCCCGGCCCTCCGCCGAGAACGCCGTGCCTCCCGGAAAAAGAGCGTTGCCGAATTTCCCCGGCTGAACTCGCGGCCCTGACGCGCGAGCAGGCGGCTTCTCCTGCCCCGCAGCCACGATTCCTGTCGGTGAGGAGGGGACGGGGAGGGGCAGAAGCTCCCGTCGAGCGACCCAGGCGGTGGCGCGGCGCAGCAGCTCGGCATGGGCCGGAACAACGAGTCCCTCGACCCCATGCCCGAGCAGAGTCTGAAATATTCGGCCCTTCCCTTCCGGGTAGACGAAGGCCAGCGGCTCATCACGATTGGTGGTCCTTGAGTGCGCCGTGAGCAAGGGATCGACTGGAAGCCCGCCCTGCTGGCTGCAGTAGAGCTCATCCATCGTGTCGAAATCCGGCAGCCCCCGTGTGAGCAGAGGCTCCGTCGAAGTGACATGGACGCGGAAGGGGCCGTAAGCGTCGTGATTGCTCTTCCCATCTATCCAGACGCGGCGAGCGAGCCCTCCGAAGTACTCCGGCCAGTCGCGCCAGGCTCCGTTCGCGAAATGGATAACCTCAAGACCCCCGCCACCTCGGACGAACTTCAGCAGATTCTCGCGACTCTTGACGCTGAGCGTCGGCGACTCCCAGTTGTTGTAGTTCTGCACGATGAGGTCATATCCGGCGAGCGATTCCGTCGCGAGCCGCTCCGGATCCTCCCACACCGTCACCCTGATGCGGGGGTCGCGTGAAAACGTCTCCTGAAGTGCCTTCGTCGTGGCTTGCCAGGCGTGGCCGGGATGGTGATGACCAGTAAGAATGAGTGCACGAATAGTGTCCTGGTCGGCAGCTACGATTGACTGCACTCCGCCCGCGGGCACGCTCCCTTTCGCCGTCCAGACGATGGCGTTGAGAACCATTTTGCGGAAATTCTCGATCTGCCAATTGGCGTGGGAGTGGCCGCCAGTAAAGGCGAAGCCGCGCCCGCCATCTGTGCGCTGCACGGCCCAGGCGACAGTCTGCGGTTCAGTCTCGCCGGGGATCGCCGTGTTGAGGATCGGGATGCGTCGGGTATCGCCGTCCCGGAAGCGCATATTATAGTAGAACTCCTCGGTCAGCGGGAAAGGCTCAAGCCCTCGACAGACCGGATGCTTAGGTGTAGCGGGGAAGGGAACAGAAGAAGCCGTCTGAATTTTTGAAAACCAGTGGTTGGCGGCGGAGCCCGTTTCGTAGTCGAAATAGCCGCCTGCCCAGTCGAGATACTCCGGACCGCCGCGCTTCACCGGAGCGAACGTCGCGTAGTGGAGGAGCACAAGGCCGCAGCCGCGCTTCATCTGCTTGCCAATCACCGACAAATGATCCCCAACTAGAAGCGGATGATCCATTTCATTGTGATCGGAGCCGTCGGCATAGAGCACGATCGTGTCTGCATTGTCCAGAGTGCGCGGGTCCTCGGGCCAGCCATACAGGCATACTTCCGTATGATATCCGGAGAGATTCGCCGAAGTTTCCAGGCACATCGCCAGCAGGCGTGCGCCCTTCTCGTACTCATGCTCTCCCGGCCCGTGGCTCTTGGTCCCCGCGATGAAGACGATCTTCTTGCCCGGCGCGGCCTTCGCCGCAATCGTCATCCCCACGCACAGCATCATCGCTCCCCACAGCATTGTTTTCAGCAAAATCACATCCTCGTTCCAGCGCACATCGATTGCAGCAGCCTAGCCAGCGAATGACATCAATATTAGTTCGTTGGATAATTGTCGATTTAACAGGCTCTTTGCTGAAATAAGTGTTGCACACAGCTCAATCGAAATCCTGCTCCGCGAAAGTGGGGCGCACGAGGCCGTTTTTTCAGAGAGCGTGCAAAATGTGCCATTTCGCAGACGTTTTCATGCCTGCCGCTGCGATACAATAGGCCAGTAAGAACCACAAAGGTTCGACTAGCAACACATTCTGTTCCAACTTTTCCAAGGAGACACACATGCTTCGCGCCCGCTCACTTTCCGCTCTCCGAAACCGCAAAGGTTTCACACTCATCGAACTGCTCGTAGTCGTCCTGATCCTCGCAATACTGATGGCCGTCGCCATGCCGCTCTACCTCAGCGCCGTCGCTGACTCCCAGCGCAAAACCTGCCGAGCCAACATGCAGACCATCGCCAATGCTGTCCAGGCCGCCCGCGTCAAAACAGGCGCATCCAACTATACGGCTCTCGTCACGGGCGGCGTCACTACCGTCAACCTTCCCGACCTCTCTGCAGCCCCCGCCTGACCGAACGCGGGCACCTACAGCCTGGTTGCGGGCAGCGGAGTTGCCGGAACCTCGTTCAAGGTCTCCTGTAACTTCGGGGGAGCGACCCACGGCACGTTTGAGCCGGGCGTAGACAGCAACTAATCGTTCTTCCGTCGGGTAGTGCAGTCGTTTTGCCTCGACGGCAGAAAAGTTCAGATGTAAACGGAAAGGGGAAGAGCTACTCGTCCCCTTTCCCTTGCGTGTGGCTGGCGGACAAAATCTCACCTCATTCCAGAAGAGTGAATTGCGATGCTCCGATCCATTGACCGTCGTAGCCAATCAGGCGTGAAGTGTAAATCTCGAAGCTGAGAGAATTGTGTCACAATCACTGTGTCTGAACATCTGTATGATTCGGACGGCTGACGCAGAAGTCCATAACAGTTTCCTGAGGTAAACGTAACGTGAATAAACTGTTTTTTCTCTCCTTAATCGCCTTTTTGACTGCCGGGCATAGCCTGTCGGCTGCTCCGCCGGTGAGCGCCCCCGTGTCGAAGGCTGGCATGGTCTACAAAGTGCCGTACAGACTTGCGGACACAAAGCATGTGATCGTCCGTGCGAAGCTGAACGGCAAAGGGCCGTACAACTTTATCATGGACACCGGGGCGCCTGCGCTGTTCGTCAGTGCCGATATCGCGGATAAAATTGGCGTCAAGCCCAAGGCGGACGGCTGGGGGACATTCGACCGGCTGGAGATCGAGGGCGGCGCGGTGCTGGAGAAAATGCAGGCCCGCATTGAATCGCCTTCTCAGCTGAAGGGCATGAACGCCATGGGCCTTGCCGGAGTCCGCATCGACGGCGTGTTCGGCTTCAATCTGCTCGCCAACTTCCGCATCGAGCTCGACCTCACGCAGCCTAAGATGGTCTGGACAAGACAGGCCGGAATGAGGCTCACGCCCGCCAGCGCGAAGGAGATGGGCATCAAGGCAGGCGACAAACCGAAGGGCGTCGAGGAGATGGAGAGCCTGACGAAGATGGCTAGCACGCTCTTCGTCCAGAAGCCGCAGCCCGAAGCTGTGCCGCGCGGGTTTTTTGGAATCGAGCTTGAGGCAGGCAAGCCGGATGAGGTGCGCATTAAGTCGGTGTTGGCGGACAGCCCGGCTGCGCAGGGCGGGCTCAAAGCGGGCGACATCATAACAGTGCTTGCTGCGGGTGAAGCGCCCGGTGAGAAGGTCGGCAACGCGACGGATCTTCGTGCGAAGGCGGCCGGAGTGAGCGCGGGAACGTCCGTGCGCTTCACTGTTCAGCGCGACGGAGTCACGGTGCAGGCGACAGTCATCGCTGGCAAAGGGGGGCTGTAGAATGCGAAAAAACGCTCAGGCGATGCTCCTGTTGGTCACACTGCGCTTCACTTTGGGCTGGCGCGAACAGAGCGA
>JANXLO010000688.1 GCA_025355115.1 Chthonomonadaceae bacterium | reverse complement strand
ATCAACTCACACCAATGTCAGATTTAAAATAGCTCATCAAAGCGACGAAACCCAGTTGTATCTTAATGAAGCGATATAAAAAAGCCCCTCTCTTCCAACATTGAAAGAGAGGGGCTTTGAGTTGTGAGAGGCAAGGGGTTTATTCCTGGTCGCCTTCGCCCTCGGAGGCGGCCAGGCTGCCGATCAGCGCGTCCAGGCTCGCCAGACCGCCGAGGCTCGATTCGTCCTCTGCCGCTTCGGATGTCTCCGGAGCGCCACCGGACTCCACCGTTAGCTCCTCCACCATCTGGAAGCCGTCCAGGGGCAGGGGGTTTGGGCGAGTGGGAGTGCGGCCGCCGGTCAGCAGCGCGATCTCCTCCTCGTCCTCCTCAATGTCGAGAGGTTTGCGCGTCTCCTCACGTTTCATCGGCTCGACGATCAGCGGCGCGCCGTCGGGCGTCGCGATCTCCAGGCTGCGGTAGGAGGGAAGGCCCGTTCCTGCCGGGATCAGCCGACCGATGATGACGTTCTCCTTAAGGCCGACCAACTCGTCCTTCTTGCCGCGCACTGCCGCCTCCGTGAGGACTCGCGTGGTCTTCTGGAAGGAGGCTGCCGACAGGAAGCTTTCGGTCGCGAGGGACGCCTCGGTGATGCCGAGCAGGATCCAGTCCGCGGAGCCCTCCTGGCCGTTGATCTTGCGGACTCGGGTGTTCTCGTCCTCGAAGACGAACTTGTCCACGATCTGCCCCGGCAGGAAGCGGCTGTCCCCAGGATGGCGAACCTTGCGCTTGCGGAGCATCTGCCGCACGATGACCTCGACGTGCTTGTCGTTGATGTCCTGCCCGACGCTCTTGTAGACCGCCTGCACTTCGCGCACCAGATACTCCTGCACTCCGCGAGTTCCCTGCAGCTCCAGCACCTTCTGCGGATCGAGCGGGCCGCCCGTCAGCCGATCGCCCGGCGAGACTTCCATGCCCGCCTCCACCTCGAGGTCGCCGCGGTAGGGAACCATATAGACCTTGCGGAGCGAGACCTCTTTGATCCCCATGGCGACGACCTTCTTCAGGACCTTGTCCGTCATGGCCTCGCCAGCCTTGACGATCACTTCGCCGCTCTCATCCAGGATCTCCTCGCCGGAGGTCGCATCCGTGCCCAGGCCCTGATGGGCCAGCGCCTCGTTCAGCTCCTGCCGCACATTGATGACCACGTTGCGGAGGCCCTTGTTCTCGATGGCCGAGATGAAGCCTGTGTGCTCCGTGACGATGGCCTGTCCCTTGGGCTTTCGCGCCTCGAACAGCTCCACAACCCGCAGCAGACCACCGACCTGATCCTCGAGCACCTTCAGAACCGCCTGGATCGAGCGAACGCGCTCACGCTCTGAGCCTTCGGCCTCGTCGAGCTTGACAACTCCGCGCTGAATGTCGTCGTGAAGCTCACGCAGGTTGTTGCGCTGCTTCTGCTTGACGTTGGCGACCCCGGTAAGGTAGGTGCCCGCGACGCCTCCGGTGTGGAAGGTACGCATCGTCAGCTGCGTTCCCGGCTCGCCAATTGACTGGGCCGCGATGATGCCTGTCGCCACGCCGATGTCCACAAGACGGCCTGTCGCCAGATCACGCCCGTAGCAACGAGCGCAGACGCCCTGTCGAAGCTCGCAGGTGAGTACCGAGCGAAGCTGCACCGTCATCGAAGTAGTGATCTCGTACATGTGCGTTGCGGCCGTCTTCTTCTTGAGAAGGTTCGCCTTGCGCACACCCCGCGCCAGCAGTTCCTCGGTGTCCTTGACGGTGAAGAAGTCGCCCTTCTTTTTGACCACTTCGCCCGTCTCGACGTCGACCAGATCGTCCGTCGCCATACGGAACTCATCCAGCTGGCGGGCAATCGGGTCCAGAATGTCGGTGGAGGCTGCGACGAGCACTTCGCCCGTCAACGGGTTGACGATGTCCGTCACCGGATACCGCCCCTTCACCCTCTCGCCGATCTTCTCCAGCACATCGCCGCCGTCCTGAATCTCGCGAACCGTGATGCCGTGAGTCGTGCCGCAGTCCACTGCCCGCACGATGACGTCCTGGGCGACATCCACGAGACGCCTCGTCAGATAGCCTGCGTCAGCCGTTCGAAGCGCGGTGTCGGCCATTCCTTTTCGGGCTCCGTGCGTCGAGACGAAGAACTCCAGCACGTTCAGTCCTTCATGGAAGTTCGACTTGATCGGGAGGTCCTCGATCAGGTTACCGAACGGGTCGCTCATCAGTCCGCGCATTCCGGAGAGCTGCGACAACTGCTTTTTGGAGCCGCGCGCGCCGGAGTCGGTGACGATGTAGAGCGGGTTGTACTGGTCGATGCGCTCCATGATGGAGTTGGCGATCTTATCACTCGCCTGCATCCACGTCGTCAGAACCTTCTGCTTTCGCTCGGCCGTGGTGAGCACGCCTCGGTTGTACTGGGCGCTCGCCTTGCGAACTTCCTCGTCGGCGTGCTTGATCAGTTCGTCGCGGTCGCGCGGGCTATCCATGTCCGTCATCGCGATCGTGATGCCGCCCTTCATGGCGTACTTGAAACCAATCGACTTCAACTCATCGAGGAATGTGATACAGGCTTCCTTGCCGTGGGTCTCGTAGACGTCGGTGACGACTTGCGACACGCCCTTCTTCACCATTGTCTTAAGGAGGTACTCATCCGTGTACTGGATGCGTTTCGGCAGGATCTCGTTGAAGATCAGGCGTCCGACCGTCGTGAAGGGCGCGACATCGACGACGCCGTTCTTCATCGGCACCAGATCGTTGCCGCTCTCGTCCTTATGCCGCTTCAGCCCGATGATCTCCGTGACCGTCTCCGCGTCCTCCGCGAAGCCCAGCCGATGCGGGAGACGCACACTGATCGGCTCATGCAGGTCGAGCGTGCCGATGTCGTAGGCGAGAATAGCTTCCTCGGGCGAAGCGAAGAGGTAGTCCCTTGGCCTCTCGCCCGTCTTCAGCTCCTTCATCATGGTCAGGTAGTAGGCGCCCAGAATGATGTCCTGGATCGGCGCGACAATCGGCCCGCCGTGCGCCGGCGAGAACAGGTTGTGCGAGGACAGCATCAGGATGCGCGCCTCGGCCTGCGCGTAAGCAGACAGCGGCACGTGAACCGCCATCTGGTCTCCGTCGAAGTCGGCGTTGAAGGCGTGGCAGACGAGCGGGTGAACGTGAATGGCTTTTCCGTCCACGAGGATCGGCTCAAACGCCTGGATGCCAAGGCGGTGCAGAGTAGGCGCGCGGTTCAGCAGCACAGGGTGCTCCCGAATGACGATCTCGAGCGCGTCCCACACTTCAGGGCGCATCTTGTCGATCATCCGCTTGGCCGTCTTGATGTTGCCGGTCAGCCCGCTCTCAACGAGCATCTTCATGACGAACGGCTTGAACAGCTCGAGCGCCATCTCCTTCGGCAGACCGCACTGGTGCAGCTTCAGGTGAGGCCCGACCACGATGACCGAGCGGCCCGAGTAGTCTACGCGCTTGCCAAGCAGGTTCTTACGGAAGCGGCCTTCCTTGCCTTTGAGCATGTCCGAAAGCGATTTCAGAGCTCTGTTGTTGCTTCCCACGACGGGCCGCGTTCGCCGCCCGTTGTCGATCAGCGCGTCCACAGCCTCCTGAAGGAGCCGCTTCTCATGGTTCACGATGCTTTCAGGCGCTCGAATCTCGGTGATCTTCTTCAGACGGTTGTTTCGGTTGATGATGCGCCGATAGAGGTCGTTCAGGTCGGAGGTCGCGAACCGGCCACCATCAAGCTGCACCATCGGGCGAAGCTCGGGCGAGATGACAGGCACCGCGTCCAGGATCATCCAGTCGGGACGTGCTCGGGAAGCAAGGAACGCCTCCGTCACTTCAAGCCGCTTGATGGATCGGATTCGGCGCGGACCCTGCGTGTTGGCGATCTCGACCTTCAGCTCACGGCTCAGCTTCTCAAGGTCCACTTCCATAAGCAGCTCTTTGATCGCCGCGCCGCCCAGGCCCGCTCGAATCACGTCCTCCCAATCGCCGCCAAGCCGCCTCGTCAGTACTTCGAGCAGTCGCTCGGTCGCGCGGAACTGGTCTTCGGAGATCAGCTGCTTCTTCTCGATCTTCTCCAGCATCAGCTGTGAAGCCGCCAGCTCCTCCATGCGCTCAGTGGCGTCCTTCTCTTCCTGCCGGATTCGCTCGTTCAGGTAGTTTTGCTTCTGCGCGATCACCTCATCCGTCCAGGGCAGAAGCACGGCTTCGGGCTCCTCGCCCTCGGCCAGCTCCACGACCTCACCGGACTGCGCTCGCGCCTCGGCTTCCTCAGCACTGGCTGCAGCCTT
>JANXLO010000680.1 GCA_025355115.1 Chthonomonadaceae bacterium | reverse complement strand
GAGTACGATGAGACTTTCGAGTCGAAAGCAGCAGGGGTAGAAATGAACAGCATGGGCGATGCATCCGTACCGCGGAATACGAGCTACCCGAACGTCAAAATCCCGGCGGCTCTCAGCTATGTCGTCAAGGACATAGACGGCAAGCCGGTCAATCTGGGCCGCTACGCTGGCAAAGTGGTCATGATAGTCAATGTAGCGTCAAAATGCGGCAACACTCCTCAGTATGCTCCGCTCGAAGCACTGTACAAAAAGTACAAGTCGAAGGGCCTTGTCATCCTAGGTTTCCCCGCCAACGACTTCGGGGGACAGGAGCCGGGCACCGAAAAAGAGATCAAGGAGTTCTGCTCATTGACCTATAAAGTGGACTTCCCGATGTTCTCCAAGGTGACGGTCAAGCCAGGCGAAATGCAGGCTCCTCTCTACAAGTATCTGACCGAGAAGGACACCAATCCAAAGTTCGCTGGGCCGATCGAGTGGAACTTCGCCAAGTTTCTGCTTAATCGCAAGGGCGAAATTATCGAGCGGATCCCCGCACGCACCTCCCCGGACAAGGCGGAAACCGTCGCGATGATCGAGAAGGCTCTTGCCGAAGAGGCGCCTGAGAAGACTGAGCTTAAGTAGAAACCGACAAAGTTTTTTACCCAAACAGGGGAGATGTGAAGTATTTCACATCTCCCCTATACGTTTTTCGTTTGATGGCTCCCGTCCTTTGCGTTAATAATGTGTGTGGTGGTTACGCGGCGTCTTTTTTCGGCGGGAACAGACCCCCAATAGGGACGCTGTGCAAAGGAGTATTGAAAGCCATGTCGCAGCATTTTAACAGAGTTTGCCCGCTGTATCTCTCCTCGGAAGAGGCGATGGATCTGCTTGATCTGTGTCTGATGAGCAGCATAGAAATCGATCCCGACAAAGAGCGGGCAATATTGAAGCTTACCGACCTCGTGCGCCGGTTCATTTCCAACGACGAGGATATCGCCTGCGCTCCTTGCGAGTTTAACAAGGAAGCAGTTGTATCAGTCCGATATGACGCTGAAATCTCTCCTGCATTCTCTGGCAACAGAGTGCACGTCAGACCTACTCATGACTACGAAGCGATCCTAATTGGAGCGTTCGTGGCGAGGAAGAGCGAGACGAGCTTTTCCTTTATACCTCACTATCACCAATCTTCCGCCTCCTCGGGACGGTAATCCCAACTATTCTCAGCCAGCTCAGTGAGCGGCTGAAACATGAGAAAGGCTGGCTTCCTGATCCAATTGCGAACAGGAAGCCTGTTCGCTGCTTGACCCGTTCAGGCTCATGATTGACTGGATATTTTAGGAGCGGATTGACGAGCCTGACAATTTTAGTACATACTGAACGTACACTTGTCAGCCAATGCTCTACGGCGGCAGCGTATAGGGCGATCCGCCCGCCTGATATCTCCATGAGATGATTGAGGTGCTGACGTGCGCATCGCTGTTCGTGACTTGAGGAAGCCTGCATGCTTCTGCAAGATAATATTCTCGCTCCTCTCGTTGCTGTTTCTGTCGGCAGCCAGGTATGCGCGGGCTTCGGACGCCATCGGCGTCACTCCCAAAACCTCGACTCCTGGACAGACCGTCACCATGAAATGGTACTTCACCGGCTCCAAGATCGTCGTGTCGGGCGGACGTTTCGGCAAGGGAACGGACGTCACTGGGAAAATCACGCTCACCGATGCACCGCAGAAAACGACGAGATACACATTCGACGTCTGGTATCCTAATCCAGCCAGCACTTCCGTGCCGAAGGCGCTCGTTCATGTTCAGTATTTCGCGACAGCGGAAGTAGGCGATGCGGATAAGGAGCCGACCGAAGAGCAGCTCGCTCACCAGATTCTCGTTCTGCTGAATGCTGAGAGAGCGCTGAATAGCTTGCCGCCTCTCCACCTTCTGGCCCAACTGCAAATCGCCGCCCACTGGATGGCCCAGGATATGTCGACCAACGACTACCTCGACCACACCGACCATCAGGGCCGTGAGCTGGAGGACCGACTGGCCTCCTTCCAATACCGTGACTACCAGGCGATAGGCGAGAATGTGGCTGCCGGGCAGGCGACGGCGGCCGAGGTGATGGCGGAGTGGCTCAACAGCCCCGGTCACCGCGCCAATATCCTCAGCCCCGACTACTGCGAACTCGGGATAGGACACGCAGTCAGCTCGACTAGCAAATACCGTCATTTTTGGACGCAGGATTTCGGCAGGCTGCTCGACAGCTATCCGGTCGTAATCAACACCGGATGCGCCCTGACCATGACACCTATTGTGAGGCTCTATCTGTACGGCGCCGCCAGTATGAAGGAAGTTCGGCTCAGCAACGACGGACTTGTCTGGACGATGTGGGAGGCTTATCAGGCGGATCGGGAGTGGACGCTTGCAGCTGGCAGCGGCAAGCGCACAGTCTATGTGGAGATGAAGGACGGCAAACGAACCTACCGCTCTCAGGAGACAATCGAGCTCGCTGAAGTTAAGCCAGCCCCTTCCAGAGTCGCGCCGACGCGGTATTCAGGCGGCTTTGCCGGGCACCCTTAGCCGTTATGGATTTTCGCCGAACGATGATGCCCCCTTCAGAATCATTCGCGCCTACCGCTCCATCCATGATGATTGGGCTGGGCATTGGAGGCGATGGCCAGCATGTTATAGCAATGAGGATTCCATTATGGCTTGCTTCACGAAGGCAGAATTAGATGCTTTGCCGACAGGTACCCGTATGCTGGAGATAGGATGCGGTCAGCGCCCGGTCTGGCCCAAATCCGAGACTCTGGATGTCAACCCCAGGTCGCGCGCAACGCACATTCACGATCTGAACAACTTCCCCTATCCTTTCGAGGACAACGCGTTCGACTACATTGTGGCCGAGCACGTGCTGGAGCATCTTCGCCCCGTTTTGCCAGTTCTCGACGAGCTTCACAGGATAATCAAACCCACAGGACAACTGCGCATCGAGGTGCCGCATTATACAAGCCATTTCTATTGGACCGACCCTACTCATCTCACCCCATTCGGCGTCCGTACACTCGACTATATCATACCGACGGGCTACGAGGGGGGAGTCTACGCCTTCCACTATTCGGAGCGGGACTGGAAGAGGATTGAAGTCCGCCTCAATGGACCGGAGAACAGCTGGATCAACAGGAAACTGACCAGATTTTTCAACTCGCACCAGCACGGCTATGAGGCGAAGGTCGCTCCGTTCTTCCCCCGGGAATCCATCAACTTTGTCATACAGCCAGTCAAGTAATCGGATCGGCCTCTCCTCCGTTCCCAACAGGTAAAACATGCAGCCCACCGAAGCCGTTCTGACCCACAATGTAGTCCCTTTTTATGCCGAACCGAGTGGCAGAAGCGAACAGGTGAGTCAGGGGATATTGGGTGAAAAGGTGACCGCGCTGGATAGGCACGATGGCTTCGTCTACGTTCAGTCTGCCGACGACTACCGGGGGTGGACGAGAGAGTCGCATCTACGTCAAGACGATATCGTGGCTTCCGACAGTTTCGACCGCCAGATGCTCAAAGCAGGATGCGACGAAGCGTATGTCAGTCAGGCATTTGGAGACGTTTGGGAGAAGCCGAACGGAAAGCGAATGGCCACAAAATTCGTCTGGGGCACTCGCCTGCTTCGTGCGCCTTCCAACCTCAAGCACGAGAGCGGCCGCATAGGCGTCCTGGTGCCGTCCGGTTTCTTTGCGCCTCCGCTGAAGTGCCCATTGACTCTAATGTGGATGCTGCCTGAGTCGCTGAGCCGTTGGAAGCCTAAGGCGCGTTTCGACGGCGATGCGGCGTGTGCTCTGGGCAGGGAGTTTATCGGTACGCCGTACCTCTGGGGCGGGGGGACTCCATTTGGGTTCGACTGCTCCGGATATGTTCAGCGTATCTATTCGGTTCTGGGAATCACTCTTCCGAGGGATGCGTATCTGCAGGCGCAGTCCTCACTCGGCAGATTTCGTGAAGCGGGCAAATCTGTTTCGGCAGGCGATCTGGTTTTCTTCAGCGGGCATGATGACTCACGTGAACGAGGCATTACGCACGTCGTAATGGCGCTGAACGGCAGGCAGTTTCTTCACGCTTCGGGGCGCTCCGGGGTCGCCGTCGCGGAGTTCGATTCCCCTGTCATCAAGGGCGAATACAGCTATCGCGGCGCATGGCGATATGGCCCGGCCCGAGCAAATGTTCACTCGAAAGTTTGACAGAACAGGAGACGCTCTGGTATCATAACTCATTGCCTGCACCGAAGGCAGTGCCCTTTCCTATTTCCATCACGAATTTCCGCTGGAGGAGTGTCCATTGCGCATACGAGCTAAAGAGATTCGCCGCACCCGCAAGCGCGCCGAAGAGCAGCTTCACGAAAAGATCAAGTCCCTGAGTGTAGCGAAGCCCCAGCCGCGCCCCACGGCGCGTCCTGCCGCTCGGCCCGCCGCGAGACCCGCAGCCGTGGCTGCCAAGCCAACGCCCGCAGCTGCCAAGGTTGCGCCCGCCGCCGCCAAGCCTGCAGCGGCGCGTGCGCCTCGTCCCAAGCCAGCGACTCCCGCCGCCGAATAGCCGCCATTTCGTCAGGATTGACAGGCATTTCACGCTGAACACCAGTCTCTCTCTTACCATGCTTCGCTGCAATCATTGCAGCGGAGCATGGATGGAATTGAGAGGCAGATGCTCACTGTGTTTAACCTGTCAATTTTGTTTTTATGTGTTCAGCCTCCACCCTCAGGAGAAGGCTGACAGTATCCTGTACTCATGGCGGAGCCGACCGCGCTTCGCGGCAGGGGCATATTGAGTGCTCCGTAGCAACTGAAAGCCTGATGACTGCCATGATGCCAACTGCAAAACCCTTCGCCATATACCACGAGCATCCTGATTGGTTCCGGCCACTCTTCGCCGAACTTGACAGACGCGAAATTCCCTACGTCAATCTGAACGCCTCCCGGCACTTCTTCGATCCCTCCTCGCGCCGTGATGCAGAGGCCTACAGCCTGATCTTCAATCGCATGAGCCCCTCAGCCTACCTCCGCGGGGGAGGCAATAGCACGTTCTACACTCTCGGAGCAGTAGCGCACTGGGAACGGCTTGGTTTTCGAGTAATCAATGGAAATCGCGCCTATTCCGTCGAGACGAGCAAAGCGCTCCAGTTGAGCCTGCTCGAATCGCTTGGTATGGGATACCCCGCATCACGAGTGATCAATCACCCCATGCTCGCTGTCGAGGCTTCCGAGGGCCTCCGCTTCCCGATCGTCGTCAAGGCGAATATCGGCGGCAGTGGGGCGGGCATCGTGCGTTATGATTCCGCCGAAGAGCTGCTCTGCGCCATGGAGGCAGGGGAGATCGATCTTGGGATGGACAGCACAGCGTTGGTGCAGGAGTATACCCCCGCGCGGGACGGACACATCACCCGCGTCGAGACTCTTGGCGGCAAGTATCTGTACGCGATCGACGTCTACACCGACGGAAGCAGCTTCAACCTCTGTCCGGCGGATGTCTGTCAGACAAGAGGTGGCGTGGAATTGACTCGCTCGGCGTGCCCCATCGACGCTCCAAAAAGCGGCATTTCGGTCGAGGGAACCACGCCGCCGCCCGAGATCATCAAGGCGGTGGAGCGGGTTGTGCAGGCCGCAGGCATCGACGTGGGCGGGGTGGAGTACATGACGGACGATCGTGACGGGCGGATAGTATACTACGACATCAATGCCCTGTCCAACTTCGTCGCGGACGCACGAAACGTCATAGGCTTCGATCCGCACGAGAGACTTGTCGATTATCTGGTTGCGGAAGCGAGGGAATAGTAATGCGCTACGGCTACTGGCTTCCCGTCTTCGGCGGCTGGCTTCGAAACGTCGAGAATGAAAACATGGAGGCGACCTGGGAGTACAGCTCCGCCCTGGCTCAGCGAGCAGAGCAGATCGGCTTCGATTTGGTTCTCGTAGCGGAGTTGAACCTGAACGACATCAAAGGGCCGCAGGCTCCCTCCCTCGATGCATGGTCGACGGCAGCTGCACTCGCGGCGGTGACCAGCACTCAAGAGATAATGGTGGCCGTCCGCCCCACGTTCCACAGCCCCGCTCTGCTCGCAAAACAGGCCGCGAACATCGATCATATCAGCAGCGGCAGGCTGTCGCTCAACGTTGTCTCCTCGTGGTGGCGAGAGGAAGCGCAGAAATACGGCGTTGGCTTCGAGCAGCATGAGGATCGCTATGCCCGCACGGAGGAGTGGCTCTCCGTGCTGAACGGCGTCTGGGATGGCGATCACTTTTCGCACTCGGGCCACTACTATAAGGTCGAAGACAATGTGCTGCAGCCCAAGCCCGTGGCTAATCGCCCCCGTCCGCTGCTCTATGCCGGAGGCGAATCGGAATCTGCGAAGGAGCTGATCGCCCGCACCTGCGACGGCTACGTGATGCATGGCGACCCGCCGGAGAAAATAGGGGAGCGCATCGCGGACATGCGGGCGCGTCGCGAGCGGCTCGGGCTTCCCCCCTTGCTGTTCGGCGCGGCCGCCTACAGCCTCGTGCGCGACACGGAGGCCGAGGCGACCGCCGAGCTTGAGAGAATCACCGATGTCAAAAGCTCGTCGGCAGGCTATGCAAACTATCAGCAGTGGCTGGCGGGAACGAAGCTGGAGCAGCAAGTTTCGCTAGAGGACTATTCAGTATCCAACCGGGGGCTTCGCGCCGGTCTTGTCGGCACCCCCGCGCAGGTCAAAGCGCGCATCGCGGAGTTCGAGGCGGTCGGTGTGGACTTCCTCCTCCTGCAATGCAGCCCGCAACGCGAGGAGATGGAGCGCTTCGCCGCGCAGATCATCAACAACTGAACTCAGCCTCTACTTCACGCTAAACTGCGAAATGGCACAGCCCTTCGCGAGTTGGATTTGGCATTTAAACTGTCGCCAGTTCTGCTCCTCTGCCGCCCAGGTTGCACTTCGTGAGGAAAATAGATATGGCCTATAACGAATTCACGCTCCCAGGACTGAAAAGGCTCTTCGGACTGCGGATCGTGGGGCGCAAAGACCTGTTTGCGCACGCGCCAGATGCTCACCTGAGCACATGGCTGAACGAAACTCTGGCATACAAGTTGCCGTTGGCTCTGAAGATCAGCTTGGAAAAGCTCGCTCTGAGCTGATTATTATGCCGGTGATGGTGGAGACTCGGCGCCAAATCGAAGATCGGATCAGCCTCTTCTCAGGATTTGAATTCAATGTGGATGCAGAGAAAGGGCTGAAGGGAGTCTGCGACTTTCTGCTGTCTTTTTCCCCACTGCAGTTGGCGGTGGAGGCTCCAGATGTCGCGATCGTGGAGGCAAAGAACGAAAACGTCCCTCGTGGAATCGCGCTGTGCCTCGCGGAGATGGTGGCTGCTCAGCAGTACAACCGCGAACAGGAGAACGCCATACCGCTGTGTTCGGCGTTGTCACGACGGGCAGCCTATGGAAATTCATGCACCTCACCGAGACCCTTGCACTGGTTTATGATAGGGAGTATCACATCAGCCAGCCGGGTAAGGTAGCGGGCGTTCTTTTGCAGATGGCGCGGCAAGCGATGTAAGCCAGCCACTGATATTCCGTGATCCGATTGCGTATGTAGCCGCGACTAGCCCAATTTGCAGTGGGAGTGTTTTCAGGCGGAAGAGAGATCAGTGCGTACAACCCCGCGTTGTCCGACGCGGACGAGCGATTTACCGTCTGGAGCGAATTTTACCGCATAGACCTCTCCCGCCGTTGTGAGCGGGCGTCCGACCTCTTCTCCAGTCTCAGGATTCCATAGGCGCAGGGTTGTGTCCAGCCCGGCGCTCGCGACCAGTTTGCCGCTCGGATGGAAGCCTACTGCCAATATTGGCTCCGCGTGCTTAGCAAAAGTCTGAATAAGCTTTCGGGTCTCGATATCCCAGAGACAGGCAGTCTTGTCCATGCTGCCGCTGACGAGACGTTTGCCGTCCGGGCTGAAATCAAGCGCGTGGACGCTGAGGTTGTGTGTGCCGCGCAGCACCCCCGAGAAGCGTTTTGTCAGAGAGGGATCGGCGACGGAATAGAGGTGAACGACGGGCATGGAACTGACTCCGCCGATCGCCAGCAGCTTGCCGTCCGGGCTGAGAGCGAGACTATCCATCGAGACTGCAAGGCCAGGCACGGCGTTGATACGTTCCCTGCGAGCCACGTTCCAGAGGTGCAGTCGGGTTTCGGAACTGGAGATAGTCGCCATCCAGGTCCCATCTGGGCTGAAGACCAGTCCCGTGACTGCCTTCTCATGCGCCGAGAAACTGCCTACGCTTTCGCCGGTCAGCGGATTCCAGAGCCGCACGATTCCGTCCGAGCCGCCTGCCGCCAGCATTGGAACCGCCGCTCCCAGCTTCAGCGCACCAATACGTCTATCTGGCCCGGTCAGCGCAAGAGACTCTATCTTCACCGTCTCTGGTATGGTCAGGAGTCGAACGAACTTCGACGTCGAATAGTCAAAGAGCGCGACTCCATTTCCTTTGATCGGCACAGCAAATAATGCACCTTCGCTGCTCATGGCGAGGCAGGCGGCTCCCACTGCTGTCGAATACGTCGGCTCCGGCGCTGCCTCTGCCTGCTTACTCATCAAACCCGAAACGAGAAGTGCAGAAGCCGCCTGCACTGCCTGTCGTCGATTGAACCTGCTCATGATGGCTCCCCTTGTCGCACTGTTTTTTTTCATTCTGCCCTATTCAATTATGCATTGTCCTCTATGAAGTCACCTCTCGTCGCTGAGTCTCCTCCTCCGCAGTTCGGCGAAGTGAAATGCAGCTGATTTCCGTCTCTTCGATCTCCCCGTACCGTTCGTAGTCAATCTGCGTCACCGAGTCTGGCAGAGAACATAGCCGTTGCAACACTGAATCTGTCAGATTGCTGCGGTTTTGTTCCACAATTCGCGTAACGGCATCCTGCGCTGTACGTGCAGTGCGTTTGTTGTGCAAAGCGGGCAGAATCACCTCGACGGCATCGGCATGTCCCAGAGAACCTAGCGCCGCGATAATGGCATCGCGATCTACCGCCTGTTCTCGGGGCAAAGCGGTGAGAAGCGGCACGAGTGCTCGCAGGTCACGCTGCTGTGCGAGGGCCTTCGCGGACTGACAACGAACGACTATGTCTCGATCCTTCAGTGCGTCAATGAACACTGGAACAAGAGACGGCTCCGGAAAATCCCGCAGCGCAAATATCGCCTGTCTATGAAGTTCTGGATCACGCGAATTGAGAATTTCCAATAGTGCTGGAATCGCGAGGGCGTCCTGAAGATTGTCCAAGGTGCGCATGACGGCTATGCGCGTCGCATTGTCAGTCACTGTTCGCAGCAGCCGGAGAAGCGGTTCGACCGCTCGCATGTCGTTCCTTGTGCCCAGGGCTTCAACGACAGCCAATCGAAC
>JANXLO010000663.1 GCA_025355115.1 Chthonomonadaceae bacterium | reverse complement strand
CAGACTGACAGTATAATCAGCGGGCTGGTTGGAGTCGCGATCGACGCGATGGTGACGCAGGAGTTCTCCCGGCACCTCGATCAGCTCTCAGCAAGGCATTGTGATGAGGTACGAAGTATGATCGAGGATCTTCTGAAGGCTGAAAATCCAGAGCTGCATTTGCTAAATCTTGAGAAGCAGTACTTCATAGATATGGTCCAGGCTCAGCGCGCCGATTCGAAGGGCCTGCTCGCACTGCTCGACGATAATGTGGGAATGGCTTCGGAGGAAGCCAATAGGAATGTGACCACGATACGAAACTTCCTGGCGAGCAATCCCTCAGAGATCGGCAATCTTGTAAACGAAGCCTGCGATAATGCCACCGCTTTTTACGACCTGACCATAACGAATATGCAGTTGCCGCTGGCACAGCGCAAAGCGGTCACGGTTGCAGACGGCAATTCGCTCGGCTCCATCCTGTTCCGTCTGATCGCCGTCGACGCGAAACAAATACATGCTAAATATAATAGAGCACAGACGCAAATGCGTCTGATCGCAGTGCATGCCCTGGTGCATCGATACCGCTGGGACCACAAGGTTCTCCCTGCTGCCCTCACAGATCTGCACCCCCCCGGATTGGTCAAGGACGCGTTCAACGGCATCGAGATAACTTATAAACGCGACGGGGAAAGCTATACTCTCGATAACACGACTCCTTAAGAGACAACGCAGGAGAGGGAATACCCCTCCGTAACGCGAACTCTACGGCTGTCGCAATACGGCAGCAGATTTTGACTGCGGAGGAGCGGGGCCATGGCGGAAGCGAAGTATTTGGCGTTCGATCTCGGGGCAGAGAGCGGGCGGGGAGTGATCGGGTTTTTTGACGGCGTGCGGCTGCGGCTAGAGGACGCTCACCGCTTTGCCAGCACGCCGGTGCGCCTTGTCGATACGCTCCACTGGGACATTCTGCGCCTCTTCTCCGAGCTGAAGCAGGGACTTGGCAAGGCGGTCGTGACGCACGGCAAGGATTTTGACGCGATTGGGGTCGATACCTGGGGTGTGGACTTCGGGCTGCTCGGGCGCGGTGACGTCCTGCTCGGAAACCCGCGCCACTACCGCGACCACGCCAACGACGGCATTCTGGAGACAGCGTTCGGGATAGTGCCCGCCGACCGAATCTTCGACCGTACCGGCATCCAATTTATGCAGATCAACTCACTGTTTCAGCTTCTCGTGCTACAGCGACAGAACTCGCCCTTGCTTGAAGCCGCCCAGACGCTTCTCTTCATCCCCGATCTGCTCAACTTCTGGTTTACAGGCGTCAAGACGACGGAGTTCAGCATTGCCAGCACCAGTCAGATGATCGACCCGCGCACCCGGCACTGGGCCGGAGACCTGCTCGCTGATTTTCAGCTTCCGGCGAATCTTCTAACCGACATCGTTTCGACGGGAACCCACATCGGAAACTTGCGCGCAGACATCGCCGCCGAGTGCGGCTGCGGCCCGATCAACGTGATCGCGCCCGGCGAGCACGACACCGCGTCCGCTATCGTCGCGGTGCCCGCCTCCTCCTCCGACTACGCCTACATCAGCAGCGGCACCTGGTCGCTCATGGGCATAGAGACGGACGTCCCCCGCATATCGCCCTCGATCCAGGCCGCCAACTTCACCAACGAGGGCGGCGCGTTCGGCACGGTTCGGTTCCTCAAGAATATCATGGGCCTGTGGCTGGTTCAGGAGTGCCGCCGAAGCTGGGCGCGGCAGGGCACCGAGCACTCCTACTCCGACCTGACCCGCATGGCGGAGCTAGCCCCTGGCTTTGTCTCGCTAATTGACCCCGACGATCCTGTGTTTCTCGCTCCAACCGACATGGTCACAGCGATCCGCGACTTCTGCCTCCGCACCGGCCAGACTCCTCCCGCCGACACGGGCGCGACGATCCGCTGCTGCCTCGAAAGCCTCGCTCTTAAGTACCGCTGGACGCTGGGAAAGCTGGAGGAGTTCGGCGGCAGGCGCATCGAGACGATCCATATCGTCGGCGGAGGAACCCAGAATCGGCTGCTCTGCCAGCTCGCCGCCAACGCCATGAACCGCACGGTCATCGCAGGCCCAGTGGAGGCCACTGCCATCGGCAATGTCCTGATGCAGGCCTACGGACGGGGACGCATAGGCTCCCTGGAGCAGGCCCGCGAAATAGTACGCCGCTCCTTCACCCTGGAGACTTATCTCCCCCAAGAAACTGCCGCATGGGACACCGCCTATGAGCGCTTCCAGCTGCTCTAATACACATTTGTCTTGCACGACAGGCGTCTCACTGAATATCCAATTTAAGCTTCTTGCACTGTGCTTTGGAGAGATAGGGCGACCGGAAAACATAATCATTGCCGACTACCTGCTGATGGCAGGATTGACACGTCTCGATTTTGCCTTGAGCCTGCACCTGACGCGAGTCTCCCGCCAATGCCAGATACTCCCAATCCCCGTTGTCTGGGTTGTAGCCCTTCTCGTGCTTTCGCATAACGGTCATGAGTTCAGGCGTTTTGCTCACGCCGGTAGTGTACTTCTCCTTGACGATCACGGTGCCGACCGGGAATTTCGGATGACTCTGCTCCAGCATCGCCGCTTTGCCCACAGGATTGACATAGACGGTGATGAACTTAGCCAGATGTGGGCTTGGCATCTGCGAAGCGTTCGGTGCTGCGCACATCCAGGCAGGCGCAGCATCGAACTTCACCCGTTTCGCATTGACCTTGAACCAACCGCGATAATTTTCGGCAAAAACAGTCTTTGATGGCTTGGCCATCTGTTGCGCCGACAAAACTCCGCAGAGGCACGCCACGCCACCACATGCTGCGAATGCAGTCAGGACAGAGCTTTTCCTAGTTCGCATCTCAGTATCCTTTCGTGATCAGTCATAGTGAATAGAGACAATTGCCCTCAGTCTTCCCGGATAAGGACTCCTGTCCCCGATCTGGCTCGATGTGCCCGCGCAGGCGGTCACTTGGCCGAAGGCCCGCAGCACAGAAGTTCACATCAGTGTCCCTGTGGCGAAGGAGTCACTCCCGCACTCCGACAAATCCTGGTTCAGACAGTTAAGGCGAGCATTTCGCGAGCGTGGCGGATGACGGTCTCAGTGACGCTCGTGCCGCCTATCATGCGAGCGATCTCGGAGATGCGTTGCTCGGGGGTAAGGGGGGTGACGGTGACGACGGTGCGGTCGTCTCGCACCTGTTTCTCGATGTAGTAGTGGTGCTCGCCGCGGCTGGCGATCTGCGCGAGGTGCGTGATGCAGAGGATCTGTGCGGATTTGGCCAGAGTCGCCATCTTGTCCGCGATGACGCTGGAGGTTCTCCCGCCGACTCCCACATCGATCTCGTCGAAGACCATGGTTGGCAGCGCCTCCTGTCGGGCAAGCGCCGCTTTGATCGCCAGCATGACGCGTGATATCTCGCCGCCGGAAGCCACCTTCGCCAGGGGCCGCAGCGGCTCGCCGGGATTAGTGGCTATGAGGAACTCCACGCGATCCGTGCCCTTTGCGGTCGGCTCGCCCTGCTCCGTATGCACCTCGAAGCGAACCTTCTCCATCGCCAATTCGCGCAGTTCCGACAGTGTGATGCTCTGGAACTCCTTCGCCGCTTTCGCTCGGGCCGCGCTGAGACGGACGCACCGCTCACGCACTCTCTTGTCAGCCCGGCTCATCTCGGCCGCAAGTTGCGCGCCCCGCTCTTCGCTGTTGGAGAGCGTCTCCACCTTCTTCGCCGTCTCCGCGCCGTACCGAACGATCTCCTCGATGCTGTCACCATACTTGCGCTTCAATGTTCGAATGGTTTCGAGTCGATCCTCGATCTGCTCCAGCCGCTCCGGGTCTAACTCCATTTCGCCCTGGTAGCGGACGAGATCCCGCTCCGTCTCCGTCAACTCGTAGGCGGCGGATCGCAGTGTCTCCAGCATCGGCGTCAGAGTGGGGTCGAGGGCCGCCGCCTCCTCGAGGGCACGTGCTGCGTTCGCAAGCGATTCCAGCACCCCGCTCCTGCCGTCCTCGTTCGTCAGCAGTGTCGCCGCGGCCAGAGCTGCTTCCGCGAGCCGTTGCGCGTTGGCGACTCGATTATGCTCCGTCTGAAGCTCCTCGTCCTCTCCGCTCAGCAGATTCGCCTGGGAAATCTCCTTCACCTGAAACTGGTAGAGGTCGAGCAGATGGGCGCGCTCGCGGGCGTCCTTCTGAAGCTCCTCTCTCTCCCGCCGCAGGCTCTGCACCTTCTGAAAGGCCGTAGTCACTTCCGCTCGCAGCGACTGCACCGGCTTGCCGCCCCAATCGTCGAGCATATCCAGATGCCGCGCTACCGCCAGCAGGCTCTGATGCTCGTGCTGCCCATGCAGATCGACCAGCCACTCCCCGACCGCCTTGAGCTGAGAGACGCTGGCCGGTCGCCCGCCAAGACGACACGACGATTTGCCGCTCGCCGCCACCTCCCGCGAAAGAAAAAGCTGCTCATCCTCCAGTTCGAAGCCAAGCTCAGCGACCAACGCCTGAAGCTCCGGAGAGCCCGCCACATCGAACACAGCGTCCAAAGTGGCCTTATCCGCTCCGCCGCGCACCATCTCCGCGCCAGCCCGCCCGCCGAGAAGCAGATTGAGCGCGTCCATGATGATCGACTTGCCCGCCCCGGTCTCGCCTGTCAGCACATTGAACCCCGCCCCGAACTCCAGGTCGAGGCGATCGATGATGGCGAAATTGCGGACGGACAGAGTACGTAGCATGAAACCCTCGCAGAAACTCGTCGAGTTATGTCTGCTTAAATTGTACCGTTCAAGTCTATATGCGTGTCAAGCCGGTAGAAGAGAAATCGTATTAGTCGATGCCGACATGATGGCCGATGGGAACTTTTGAGTTGTCGAGGTGCAGCTTCAGATACTGGTTCAGCATCCGGCGGGCGATTGGAGCGGCGACATCGGAGCCATGACCGCCCTTCTCCACTAGCACAGCGATGGCTATTTTAGGATGATCCGCGGGGGCGAAGCAGACGAAGACGGAGTTGTCCTGAGTCTTTGTGACCTGCGCAGTTCCCGTCTTACCCGCGATGTCCAGACCGGGAATCGCGGAGGCGAAGGCGGTGCCGCGCCGCTGAAGTGCCCGCCGCATCCCTTCGACGATAGCGTCCCGGTTATGAGGCTTCAAGCCCAGTTCGCCGCGCTTCTGCGGCTTCAGGCTCCTGAGCACTATCGGATGAGGGCCGGAGACGTCGCGAATCTCTCGAACCAACTGTGGGCGCCAGAGCGTGCCTCCGTTCGCTAACGCCGCCGTGTAGTTCGCCATCTGAAGGGTGGTGACCCCGACATAGCCCTGCCCAATCGACATGTTCAGCAGGTCCCCCTGCACCCATCGGCCGCGCTTGGTCTCCTGCTTCCATTCAGGCGTTGGGATCAGCCCCTTCGCCGAGCGGGTCGGCGGCAGATCGATTTCGGTCGATTCGCCGAGGCCAAAGCGATGCGCCCACATCGCCAAATTTGACTCCCCAACGCGCTGCGCCGTCCGCCAGAAGTAGACGTCGCAGGACTGCCCTATTGCGTCCTCGAACGAGATTGAGCCGTGCCCGCTCCGTTTGTCGCAGCGGAACGTTCGATTTCCCAATCGCAGCGAGCCGGGGCAGTAGATGTTCGTGCCTGCCGAAATCTCGCCAGTCTCGAGCCCCGCCGCCGCCGTGATGAGCTTGAAGGTCGAGCCGCACGGCTGCGGGCTGTTGACCGCGCGGTTGATGAGCGGCTTCCCGGGGTCCACAAGCAGCTTGCCGATCTCCTTGCGGTAGGTGTTCAGGTCGTAGGAGGGGACGCTCGCCAGCGCCAGAACCGCTCCGTCCTCTGGGTTGATGGCAACCGCCGAGCCGGGGTGCCCCGTGCGCGTCAGCTCCTCCATCAGCGCGCCGACCGCGACTTTCTGGAGCTCATAGTCGAGTGTGAGCCGCAAAGTGTGACCCGGAAGCGGCGGCATGTCATCAAGACGGGCAAGGATGCGTCCCCTGGCGTTGACTGCCACGACCTGACCGCCGTCCGTGCCGCGCAGCTCTGCTTCGAGCGTCTTCTCCAGCCCGTCCTTGCCTACGTAGTCGCCATTCTGATAGGTGGCGTTGCGAAGCTTGACCATCTCGCTGCGATTGATGCGGCCGGTTGAGCCGAGGACGTGCGTGAAGAGCCGGTCGTCAGTGTAGTAACGCTCGGGATCACGGGTAATCATGACGCCAGGCAGATCCAACTGCTGCTCATCGATCTGCGAGAGCAACGCGACATCCGCGTCGTCGGCGACGGGAACAGGGTCGAAGGGCGTCAAAGTCGCGTCGGCCACCTCCTCGGCAAGCTCCGCGGCGTTACGGTGGAGTATCTGCGCCAGTCGCGGCAGGGTCTCGGGATTTTTCCAGATGTCGTCGGGAACGACGGCCACGACGAACCGGAATCTGTTGGTGGCAAGAACGTGGCCGCCCACGTCCTCGATGGAGCCGCGAGCCGCCAGACGCCTCATCGTTCGAGTCCGCCGCATCTCCGATTCGACGGCTAGCTCAGGCCCCTTGACGATCTGGAGGTACCAGAGACGCACGACGATGACGCCCAGCAGACTCGCCATCATCGCATAGAAGACGTGAACGCGACGAGGATCGGGGATATGTTCTGGCTCGGCTATCATTGTTTGCTTGTATGGTTTAGGAGGAGAGTAGTGGCTCGGTGTAGAGCTCGGCGGTGGCGACGATCTGACGGAACCAGTCACCGGAGTGGTCGAGCAGAGGCAGCCACCAAGCGGAGGGCCGGTGATTGGTGTGGAGGAGTCCCTCGATCGTGAGCAGCGCGTTCCGCACAAGATGCAGGCGCGCCCGCTCCGCATCGTCCTCGATTCGAGCCAGTGTGGCGCGAGCCTCGGTCGCTTCGGGGCCACGTTCGATAGCGTGACGCCTGTCGCGCAGAGGGCGTATGGTGTCGCAGACAGAGCGCTTCAGGGCCTCGAGAGTCAGTAGCTGCCGGTCGTAGTCGGCGCGTGACGTCGTCTCCACCGAGGTCCACTCTGATGTGGCGCGGAAATGTCGGCCTTTTGCCTCCTGCACTGCCGCTGTCTCCGCTCTGGAATCGCGGAGCAGAGTGTAGTTACGTTTGATCTCCGAGTCGATCCGCATCGCCTGAGCGTGGAGTCGGCACAGCGTCTCTTTGGCCTGGGCGTATTCGGCCCGGCACTCTTCCCACGAAGCGAGCGGGTCGCGGTCGTGCAGGAATGCCAGCAGCTCCAGAGGTTTTTTGAGCGTCTTGATCCGCTCGCAGAGTTCGCGTTGCTCGGCCACGACCTGCCGCCAGGAGGCTGCGAACTCCGGCGCGGTGATGGTTGGTCGCCCGAACGAAGCCGCGAGATGCTCCGGCAGTCGTAGCGTGACGCTCGCCGCCCTGAACGCATCCCAGGTGTGGTAGCGCATGCGCAGAATGGGCCGCATGTCAAGCGCAACGCCCGAACGCGCCAGCAGGTCGTTCATCTTGCGCGTCCGGCGCACATAGAGGGAGCCTTCCTCGTTGAAGACGAAGACGAACTCCTGCGCGAGCATCGAGACCAGCGAAACCGCCTTGCCGACGAGAGTAGCTTTGTCGCCGAGCTTCGCCGACACGATCTCCGCAAGCTCCTCTACAGACTCGATCGGCTTCTTCAGGCCAATTGCGATAGGCTGCCGCGTCTCGACAAACAGCACGCGAGGAGTGGTGCGCACCGTCCCTCGCCCGCGTCCCGGAATAATCAGGTCGAACGGCAGCGCTCCGGCTCCGAACTTGTCGAGCGTGTAAATCTCCGACCCGGCGACCGCCTGATTGTAGGCGTCCGCAGCGAGCGCGCTGGTCCTTGGGTCCAAGAAGAGATCGACGAAGCGGAAGCGGGGCAGGGAGGCCGTCGAGGGATTGAAAAGCAGCAGATGCGCGGAGCCGTCCACGGCGAGATCGGTAGGTTCGTGGCCGAGGAGGAGGGAGTAGAAGCGGGGGAGAACATGCTGGAAGAGCTGGGAGAGGTTGCTGTCGGGGCGGGCATCACGGAACTCCCGACACCAGCCGAGCATCGTGTTGGCGACCAGTCGCGCTTCGTCCTGACAGCAGCCGGGAACGACTTGTAAAACGGAGTTTTCGAAGCCCCACAGGAGCATCTCCATGATCCCGTCGCCGACTTCTCGCAGGGGAAGCCGATGCACGATGAGATCACGCGAGCCCGTGTAGACCAGACCGCGCCATCCCCAGGCTTCTGTCATCGCGTCGAGGAAAGCCTGCCGGCCCTCCGGCGCTCTGCGGGCCACTCGCTCGAATGCGACGCCATGTCGCGCAAAATCCTGTCTTCCTGGAAACGTCTCGCTTCCGAAGAGTGTGGAGATTTCGCCCGCCGCCGACCAGAGGTCCTTGGTCGTGCCGTCGTTGTGCGCCATGAGGACGAACCGGCCCGTCCCGCTGTGCCGCACATGCGCTTTGGCGAAATAGTCCGTGTCGTGGACGCCGACGACCATGCTGCCGCCCAGGCCGTTCTCATCCAGAAGCTGGCGCAGCACCGCTTTGATGGGCTCGTCCCAGAAGACGGTCTGTCCCAGGGCAAGGAACGGCGCGTCGGGATAGCGATTGCGGAGTTCGGCGAGGAGTTCCCGTGCGGGGCGTTCCGTTCCGGTTGCGGTCATGCGGCGTAAGGCTCCCATTCAGCGGTTGGGTTCGGCAAGCTCAGGCCGCCGGACTGACACGTGCAGGTTCTTCTTCTACGCCGGTCAGTCCCATTGAGTTCCGCGCCGAAGCGGCCGGAGCCTCGGTCAGCAGGCGGCGCGGCAGGAACAGATAGAGATACCAGAGCACGCCGTTGACGCCCGCGAATGTGTATCGCATTGCGGCGGGGATGTCCAAATGAGAGAACATTCCCTCGATGACGCCGGCGAAGATGAACAGCGGGATCGTGCCCATCACCAGCTTCATGGCTTCGATGCCCGCTATTCGAAATGCGTCCGAGCGGCGGTAGGCGCCGGGCATCAGCAAGGACATCCCAATCTGAAATCCCGCGCCTCCGCAGATAAAGATGGCCGTCAGCTCGGCGATACCGTGCGGCACGATGCCCGGCCAGAATGTGGAGTGGCGATGGTACTGCGTCATCACCGCGGCCATTCCGCCCAGCATGGCACCATTGGTGAACATAGCGACAAGGGTAGGGACCCCGCCAAAGACTCCGCCCGCGAACGAGATCATCCCCACGAGCAGGTTATGGGTCATCAGCATGGACGACTGCTCGACATGAGCTGCCTCCGAAACCTTGCCGCTCTTCCAAAAATCGAGCGACGAACGAAAGCTCTCCGGAACGAACAGCCAAATTTTAGCGGGATTGTTGATGACGAGCCAGTAAGCGAACACTCCGGCGAGCACGGAGATCAGGAACGCCGCCGCGAAGAACTTGAAGCGTTTCTGAAGCAGCATGGGGAACTCATAGAGGTAAAAGTTCACGAGCGACTTCATCGCATTGCCGCTGGTCTCCGCCTCATACAGAAGGGCGTGTGCGCGGCCCACCAGTCCGTTCAGGTGGAGAATCAGGTCTTTGTTGATAGCGTGGGCGCGTGCGTACGCGAGATCGGATGACGCTCTTCTATAGAGCGGCCCGAGAGACAGTATCTCTTCTCGGCTCAGACCGCGCACTCCGCCCTTGCCGTTGGCCTTCTCGATCAGGCCCGTGAGCCGATCCCAGGCCTCTCGTTTCGTGCTGACAAAATCTCGTTCGTCCATGCCACATTATAGCACGACGCGAGCCTTACCACAATCGCCGGGCAAGCGTGGATTTAGCACGAGCGACTGCTGAAAACAGTCAGGCAAGTCCACTGCTCTGCCTGACTGTCATTTCGCCTCCCGACACTACCAGATGCCGCCCGGATGACCGTTGTACCCTCTCGTCTTCCTGAAGTCGTAGACCTTGTTCACCTCGAGCGCCCAATCGACGCCTCTTGCCTCCCTCGACTGCTCGCCTTTCGTCTGAGCGCGGCGGCGAGCCTGATATTTAGGATCGGCGAGCATCGCCGAGACGTCCGCCTTCCAATA
>JANXLO010000652.1 GCA_025355115.1 Chthonomonadaceae bacterium | reverse complement strand
CCGGGATAGGTGGAGGTGAAACGCATTCGATTGCGCGGAAACTGCATGATAAACTCCTTTCCGTAATCGCATCCGGATCGGGCACAGCGGCTGGAAGGATTATTCGTTTTCAGAGGGGATGAACTCCTGCATGAAGAGGCGCAAATATTGACAAAGCACGGCCCCTTACGATATACTTAGCCGAAGTCGAAGCGGTAGGCGTACCGGCAGAACAAGGCCGTGCGCGAGCGTTCGAGTCGTGATCGAGCGGGAGACGGAGCGGAGGATGCGCGAAATTCTGAAAGTGCTGGAGCGCGATGCCCGCGCCACGCCCCGGCAGATAGCCTCTCAGACCGGAATGGAGGAGGCGACCGTCGCAAAGATGATCGCCGAAGGGGAAGCGAGCGGCGTGATCCGGCGGTACAAGGCCGTCATCGACTGGGAGCGGTTTGGGGACGAGCGCGTTTTTGCCTTCATCGATGTCAAGGTGACCCCGGCGCGCGGCGTCGGCTTCGACGATGTCGCCGAGCGGATCTATCGCTACCCCGAAGTTCATTCCGTCTATCTCGTCTCCGGAACGCAGGATCTGCGCTGCGTAGTGGAAGGTCGCACCATCCGCGAGATAGCGGACTTCGTCGCGCAGAAGCTCTCCACCATCGATCGCGTCAACTCCACCTCGACACATTTTCTCCTGAAGAAATACAAGGACGACGGCGACATTTTCGCGGACAGCGAGACTGATCACCGCCTTATGGTCGCGCCATGACGATGCTGGAAACCGAAGCTCACTCGGCGAGGCCCGAACTGCCTCTCGAAGCTGATGAGTTCGCCGTCACACCGCCGCGAAAGCCCCTCAACAGAGTCATCTCCAACTGCCCGCCGTCGGGAATACGCCGGTTCTTCGACATCGCTCAGCAGATGGAGAATGTGATCTCCCTCGGCGTCGGCGAGCCCGACTACGTCACTCCCTGGCGGATACGGGAAGCGGGCATCTGGTCGCTTGAGCGCGGCTACACCACCTACACCTCCAACAGCGGGCTTCGCCCTCTGCGCCAGCGCATCTGCTCCATGCTCAGCCGCCGTTACAGTGCAGACTACGACCCGGACACGGAGTGCCTCGTGACCGTGGGCGTCTCGGAGGGGCTGGATCTCGCGCTTCGAGTGGTGCTGAACCCCGGCGATGAGGTGCTGGTGCCCGAGCCCTGCTACGTCTCTTATGTCCCCTGCATCGAGTTCGCGGGCGGAGTCGCCGTGCCCATTCGGACGGACGCAGCGGACGGCTTCCGTCTCCACGCCGACCGCATCGAGGCCGCGATCACGCCACGCACTAAGGCCCTGCTGCTCGGCTCCCCGGCCAATCCCACCGGCGCCACGCAGAGTCGCGAGGATCTCACCCGCCTGGTCGCGCTCGCCAATCGCCACGATTTTTATATGCTCTCCGACGAGATATACGACCGCCTGACGTATGTCGGGACGCACACATGCCTCGGCAGTTTGCCGGGCGCAAAGGAGCGAACCATCGTCCTCAACGGCTTCTCGAAGGCCTACGCGATGACCGGCTGGCGCATCGGCTACCTCTGCGCACCGGAACCTCTCACAACGCTCATGACGCGGGTGCATCAGTACACTATGCTCTGCGCCCCGCATGTCTCGCAGATTGCGGCGATCGAGGCGCTCGACAACGCCGAAGCGGACGTAGAGGCGATGGTAGCTGACTACGACCGCCGCCGACGGGTGTTCGTGAACGGCCTGAACGCCATTGGGCTGGACTGCAACGATCCGAAGGGCGCCTTTTACGCATTCCCCTCCGTCCGGCGCACAGGGCTGAGCTCGGAGGAGTTTGCCGAGCGCCTGCTGATGGAGGAGCGGGTCGCCGTAGTCCCTGGGACGGCCTTCGGGCCTTCGGGCGCGGGACACGTCCGCTGCTCCTACGCCACTGCCCTTCCGCAGCTTGAGCAAGCACTGGAACGAATGGGGTCTTTCATGCGTCGTATGACAGATGCAAACCCGGCGTCAGGGGCCAGAGCCGGAGCGGCATGTTAAGGGAGACAGCGGCCAGGCCGCTCTGCCTTATTGCTTTGATCGGAGCCCTCGGGCTTCTCAGTGGCGCAGGGCGCGCGGATCGCGTGATACTGGCGCCGACAGCGGAGACGCTGGCCCCGAATTCGGCCCGTGCACTGTTTCTGCTGTCCACGAAGCCGCGGGACGCCAACCGAATCTGGCTGAACTACGCCTCCGCCAGCGGGATCGAACTGGAGGCCGAGCGGCTCGACTTGAAGTCCGAGGGCCGCAAACGCTACTCGTTCAATGTGGAATACCCTGTTCTGCCAGACCTTGGGGCGACTCCCGCCGTCGCGGTCGGGGTGCGAGATCTCACGGGAACTGGCGTGGAGCACCGCTCTTTCTATGGAGTGGCAACCCATTCGTTCGCCCTGCCGGAGCATATCTACCGGCTTGTGCGGTCGTTCAAGCTGAGCGGCGGGTTCGGGACAGGGCGGATAGGCGGCCCGTTTATTGGCATGGAGGCGCGTCTGGGAACGGATCTTGAAGTCCGAGCAGAGGTCTATCGTCACCGGCCAAACCTGGGGATATCGCTGAAGGTAGCCAAGCATCTCAGGGCGGACGCGTATAGTCTCGACGGCGCCGTCTACTACGGCCTCTCTTTCTCGCTGGCGCACTGATGCGGCAGCATCGCGGTGGAGGCAGTGGAATTCCCGCGACCGGACAGGCGACTGTGAACCTTAATCCTTAGAACATACGGAACGAACGATGCACTCTTCCAACAACGAGAATCGGCGTGTGGTGCTCATCAAAAGCCTGACCACCAACAACAGGTTTTATGCCCTTGTCGAGCCGGATCGCGGCATTCGAAATGCCGACGCCATTGAGAACATCCCCGCCGATCTGCTGCTCGGGATCGCCTACCCCTGCCTGGAGGATGGCCTCAACGACTTCGCCGTGATCCGCACCACCTTCGAGACGCTCGACCTCTTTCCCGATGACGACCCCATCCGGGAGGAGATGATGGAGATCGTGAACGATGCGCGGGGAAACCTGCTGCGGCGTCTTCACGAGCTTCACGACAAGATCGCCGGCAGCCGGGCGCACTTTCTCGGCACCGACTACGATGAGTTCAAATCCTACGCCTTGAATCTGGTGCATCGCGGCTATCCGCGCCGCAACCTCGACAACATGATGAAGCTCAATGTCTTCAGCTCTGTGGCCGAGGCGGAGGGTCACAGCGACACCAGCGACCTCAACTTCTTCTTCGATTTTCACTATACTGATGGAACGGCACTGGCTGCTCTCCCTGCCCGGCAGTTCATCGTGGGCCTCTTTGCCGAGGTGATCAAAAGCGTCCAGGACGATTCGAACTACACCGGCAAGTACCCCTTCGACAAGAACGTGTTTCAGAAATTCATCGCGGTGATGTTCGTGAACTACGCCACCACGAACCCGATGTTTTACGGAATTAACAAGGGCGACTACGGGGTCTCCAGCGACAAGAACATGGACGCCACCCCCCTCTACATGGCGATTCAGAAGGAGCTGATGGAGATCGAGGCGCTTCTGAAGGAGGAGAACAACCCCTTCGCCGGCGCTCCCGTCATCGCGACTCCGGACGAGACGAAGGGAATGCCGGATTTCTCCCTCGCCACCCCACTCCCCCTTGGGGAGGTGCCGGATCCTCAGCTCATCGAGAACGCAGCCTCTCTGGCAGGCCGTGTCTCCTTCGAGCAGGCCGGTGCCATGCTGCCCAGCGAGATCGTGAACGAAGAGGTTCTCCTGGGGCCGATTACATCCCTCTGCTCCGCGGCGCAGTTGCTGATGCGGAAGAACGACCCGGAGACGCAACGATTTGCCCGCGTGATTTTGGCTGACGCCTCGCGGCTGGTGGGCGAGCTGAAGCGCCTTGGCATCGTCTCAAGTCTCGCCAACGATCCGGGTGCCTGCTAAGAGACTTTAAATAAAAAATGCATGGACGCACAAAGGGGAAGTCACGTGATTTCCCCTTTTTCGTTGTCCGTTCCGAAAGCACCTGCACCTTCATGCAGGCTTTGGGGAGGGAAAACGCCGCCTGGCATACTTGGAGCACTCCTTGTGCGTACAAGGAAAAGGCTGAGGCATCAGCATTCGACGCCACAGCTTGACAAAGAATGCAGGCAGACGCTAAAATAGTCAATCCTCTCTATCTGGTTTCTGCCGGGTTGCGAGGCGAACATATCTGTTCAAAGGACGCTTTTCCGAACTGGCAGGCCGCTGAAAGATGCGCTGCCGTGCAGGATAAGACGTTCTGACCCGAGGAAGCTCGGGCCGCACAGAGTTGCCGCTCCGCACTCTCAGACCTGCCTTCCGATTCGCGGCTCGGGCTTCCCGAATGGCGGGTCGACCGGGAGAGGCTGAGTCCGGCACGACTGCACAAAACAGTTAATTCTCTGTGCAGCGGCGCATCGTTGCGTTTCTGAACTCAGTTCCTGATCTGCCCTGTCCGGCTATAGTGCGGAGGACTCAGGACTGAACTAAGAGACTCGACTGCCCGAAAACCCTTCGGACGGTGAATCGTTGAAGACGCTCGCAGAACATACACAACAAACTATCATAGATCACTCCGTAGTCGCCTCCCCGCAGGTGGCTCTTCGCAGTTCCCGCTATGCGGTATCCCTCAGCTCGGTGCGCACCGCGATCCGTTCGGCTCAGCGTTATCTGCTGGATCGACAGGAGCCGGACGGCTACTGGGTGGCTGAGCTCGAGGGCGACACCATTCTGGAGAGCGAATATATTCTGCTCCTTCAGTTCCTTGGGCGGCGCGATCCGGTGAAATTTCGAAAGCTGGCCGCCTACATTCGGCGCGGGCAGCATCCCGACGGCTATTGGTCCATCTATGCCGGCGGCCCCTCGGACGTCAGCGCTTCGGTCAAAGCCTATTTCGCCTGCAAGCTGGCGGGGCATACGGGCACCGAACCGTTCATGCGGAAGGCCCGCCGCGCCATCCTCGAACAGGGCGGGGTCACCCGCTGCAATACCTTCACCAAGCTCTACCTCTCCATGTTTGGGCAGTACGACTGGAACGGCGTCCCCACCATTCCGCCGGAGGCCGTGCTGATGCCGAAGTGGTTCTACTTCAACATCTACAACATGTCCTCCTGGTCACGGGCCATTCTGGTTCCGCTCGCCGTGATGAACGCGACCCGCCCTCAGCGCCCCATTCCCGACAACGCGCACATCGATGAACTGTTCGTGGATGGGCGTGACCGCAAGCGCATGCGGCTGATGTGGGACAAGAAGCCGATCACCTGGCGCAACGTCTTTCTGGTCGTGGACAAGCTGCTCAAGCTCTACGATGCCAGCCCCGTCAAGCCGTTCCGCAAACTGGCGCTCGAGCGGTCCCTCCGCTGGCTGCTGGTGCGGGAGGAGAACAGCGGTGGTCTCGGGGCGATCTTTCCCGCGATGACCCACGCCATCATGGCCTACAAAT
>JANXLO010000594.1 GCA_025355115.1 Chthonomonadaceae bacterium | reverse complement strand
ACTCCGCATCATGATCTGATGCGGAGTGATGCTTTTGAGTGAAGTCCAGGTCTCCGTGCCGTCCTCGCGCAGACAGCGCAATGTGCTCGGCTTGTCCTTGCCCTTCTGCAACAATATCCTCATCGCTTCTGCTCCTCCAATCCCTTTCAAGGCTTCCAGCGGTAGACGATCACTTTGGCGTCGAGATCCTCCTCGACGAAGACGAGATACCCGCCGTTGCTGCGCCGGAAGGCTCGGACGGCATAAGGAAAATCGAGCCACCCACTGCTCTGGCCAACTGTCTCATCTGCCTGCAGCTTGCCGACAGCCTTACCAGTTTTCGCTTCGAAGACGAAGACTGCGCTAGGCTCACGGGACTCACCGGCGAACACATAGTCTCCAGCCACCGCGAACGATTTGATGAACAGGCGGGCGTCCTTCAGTCCATCGTAGGGCAGTACGATCATCACAGATGGGACCCTATTCCCCTCGTTCCACTTCTCGTATCGCACGATCTCCGTACCGACGCTTCCCCACTCTCCACCACGATGCGGGCGGTCTGTCGTATACCCGGAGAGGAACATCGTGTCGGTCTCCGGGACATACTCTGCCCGGCACAGCTCTGTGAAGAGCGCGGGAGTCGGCAGGCTCTGAATCGATGCGTACGTATAGATCGGGTTGCCGAGCTTGTCGAGGCCCTGCACTGCGAATTTGCGTATGCCGTCGTGCTCCGTCGCCTGCCAGATGGTGCCCTGACTGTCCACGCACCATCCCCAAAGGCCTGGCGCATCGACGGGCCGACTGTCGTATTCGTCGCGTTCCGGTGATCCATTGCCGTTCGCATCACGCCAGATCCACTCCCCCTTTTCAGGCTGACCGGCAGGCCAATCCAGCTTCAACGCGGACGGCTCAGGCTTGACATGCTGCTTCGCGAACCAGCCGGACGGGATAGCGCACTCCCCGTCGGTGTCCGGCTTGAAGCGAAAAATACGCAAGCCGCCGGAGTACATGTCTATCGTGAAAAGGAACGATTTGCCCAGGATTCGCCGAAAGAAGACGCCGCACTCGTTGGAGCGCAAGCGCGCGTCCTCGGGGTATTTGAACCGATTCAACGTGTATCCCCGGTACGTAGCTTCCCTGCCGCCCGCCTTGGAGTAGTCCATCACATAGTGCTTGTCCTTCGTGTAGACGTCCAGCCCGTCGTGCAGGGGATCGGCGTCCGCAGTATCGAGAAAGGCCAGCCCGAACAGTCGCCAGAGCCGCTTATTGTCCTCGTCGTAGCACTCGAGAACAGTGCCGCCGCCCGATGCTGAACCGCATGAGCAGACGTAGAGGTTCCCCATCCCGTCCATGCCGACCCCCACCGGATCGTTGAAACGCAACGGGCCGTCGCGCCCAATCTCCGCGCCGTGCCCGGCGAAGATTCCGCCTCTAGCGCCAAGTGTCCCCGTCAGCAGCGGCGGGACGTTATGTGTGTCGTAGATCCGCACTTGCTGCGCGACGCCGCGATCCGTCACCAGCAGTCTGCCCTTAGCATCCAGGCAAAGTCCGCCGGGCTTGACGTCACGCGGAAGCTCGAAGCCATCGGGAATAAGCTTGCCCTCGGCGGAGAAGTGCAGAATTTTGGCTGCCGCATCGCCTGCTCCGGACTGCACTGCCCATAGTTCACCCTTCGCTCCAGCCGCGAGCGCCACGGCCCGTTCAACTTTCCATGCATGGAGAAGGCTCATTTTAATCGTGTCGTACACTTTGATCTGTCCGTTGTACGGGTCGCTGACGAACAGATGATCCATAGCGTCCACAGCGAGGCCGGTGATCTCCGCGTTGACGCCCTCCGGCACCTCGTTGATCTTGAGGAAGCCCCCCGGCAACGTGTCTCCGTCCCCGCCTTTGCCGCCCTCGAAAGGCGCGGCAGAACCGTCCCGGTTCCGGCGCGAGATGCCATACCAAACCTTTCCTTTGACAGGCCAGGTGTTTTCGCCCTTCAGGTCCCCGCCCTCGTTTCCGACTGTCTGGGCGAAGAACAGCGCGCTTCTGCTCGCCGTCACCGCTCCGCCACCGCCGTAGCCCCACCCATGCGTATGCCCCGCGCTCCCGATCACTTCGCCGTCCCGATAGATTCCGATCTCCGAGCCGTCCTCGTCCCATCCCGTCGCCGCGTAGCACGTTCCGTCTGTGGTCACGAACATCGCCCGCACATCCAGCTGAACGTGCCTTCGACTGCGAGTGCCCGGCATCTTCGTGCCAGCAAACGAATTCCCGATCCAGGTCGTTGTGTATCGAAGCGGCGGAAGTTCAACCTGGGTTTGAGGACGCCCCACACTCGTCGCAGCCACCAGGACCACCAGGGCTGCGCACATTGAAACTCTGTTGACAAAGCTAGGCACAGGCAATCTCTCCGTTTTCGCTGATTTGGCAGGCCCGGCTATTCCTGCTGATGAGTCTCCAGGTTGAGCGCGCGCAGCTTCGGCGCGGCTGCCGCCGTGATCGCCACGACGATCAGCGTCACGATGCCCCCGAGCCAAATGGAGCGCACGGTGCCGAGCAAAGTGGCGGCAACCCCGCTTTCGAACGCGCCGATCTCATTGGATGCGCCGATGAAAATCCAGCTCACCGAGGCGATCCTTCCGCGCATGTTTTCCGGCGACATCAGCCGCAGGATGGAGCGCCGAATGACCATGCTAACCCCGTCGAACACCCCCGTCAGAAACAGCGCGAACATCGACAGGAAAAAGTTTCGGGAGAGCGCGAAAGCGATGATTGAAAGGCCAAATCCTGCGACGCTGAAGATGAGGTTGCGGCCTGCATGACGGATGGGCGGACGGTGAGTGGACCAGAGAGCGACAAGCAGAGCGCCGATGGATGGTGCCGCGTTCAGAAATCCGAGTCCTTTTGCTCCGACATTAAGGATATCGCTGGCAAAAATGGGCAGCATGGCAATCGCGCCGCCGAACAGCACTGCAAACAGGTCGAGCGCCATCGAACCGACGATAACCTGATTGTGCAGAACGTATTTCACGCCTACCGCTATGCTTTGCCAGATGGACTCGCTGGCCTCGGGTACAGGCACGGGCTTGGGCGCGATGCGGGAAATGGAGAAGAGCGACAACGAGTAGAGAGCGGCGATCAATAGGTAGGTGTTTCGAGCCCCCAGAAGGTCGTACGCGAACCCGCCAAGCGCAGGACCGACGATGGCGCAGGTCTGCCAGACGCTCGAAGACCAGCTTGAGGCGTAGACGTAGACCTCACGCGGAATCACCTGCGCCTCGAAGGCGGTGGATGCGGGGTCGGCGAACCCGCGCGCGATTCCCGCCAGGAAAATGATGAGGTAGAGGCCTATGAGAGCGGTTTTATGACCCTGCATCGAGAGCAAGGCAAAGGCTAACGCACACAGAATAGAGATAGACTGCGTGATCAGAACGATGCGCCGACGATCTGTCCGATCCGC
>JANXLO010000572.1 GCA_025355115.1 Chthonomonadaceae bacterium | reverse complement strand
GCCTGCGCATTCCTTGTTTTCGTGCTCTTTCGGATGCGGCGGACGGGACAGCCGATCTCTGTGTGCGGCATCGTCACGCGCCCTGTGCTCGGCGGGCTGCTGCTGTTGGGAATCATCTGGTGGGGAGCAGCGTACGCGGTCAACCATTTCCGCCGCGACGGCGCCTGGACGCCTCTGCAGGCGCAGGGGATGGAGATGAACCTTCCTGCGCCGATGGGAACAGCCCCTGTTGAGTTGGCGACGGTCGAGAGCGGGAGCATGCAGAGCACCGTGCGCTATACGGGACAGGCGGTCGGTTTCGTCGAGCAGGAGGTCGCGGCGCGAGTGACTGGCGTCATTCTCTGGATGCCTTTCTATGCAGGGGATCACGTGAAGCGCGGGCAGCTGCTGGCCCGCCTGGACACAAGCCAATCAGCGCCTCTTGTCGCTTCCCAGCGCGGTCAGGTTGGCGTTGCGCAGGCCGGGTCGGGAGTGGCGAGGAAGGACTATCAGCAGGCGCTGGCATTGGTGAACGAGGCGCATGCCGAAGTCGGAATGAAGCAGGGGGCGATAGAGGCAGCGCAGGCGGATGTGTCGGCGGCAGACCAGGAGCGCCAGAGTGCAGACTCCAGTTTGGAGGCCGTGCAGAGCATGACCTCAGACGCGGAGGCGCAGCTTCAGGCCGCGCAGGCAGACCAGCAGTATTGGCGCGACGAGATAGACCGCGAAGCCTCTCTCCTCAAGGCGGGGGCGGTAACGCGAGAAGAGTATCAGCGCGAAAAGGCGCAGGCGCAGAACTCCGACGCGAAGGTGCGTCAAGCGGAAGCGCGTATCGTTCAGACGCAGGCACAGATACGTGCGGCGCAGTCCGGCGTTCGGAAAGCGGACTCGGGAATCGCGGCGGCGAAGGCGAAGCTCACGCAGGCGAAAAGCGATCTGGAGGCTCACCACGCGCATGTACTCTCCGCGGAGGCGGCTGCAGACTCAGCCAGACAGAAGATCGCGCAAGCGGAAGCAGGCGTACGGCAGGCTCGCGGAGTTCTGGCGGGCACGACGGTGGCTCAGGGATACAGCGAGATCCGATCCCAGGTGGACGGCGTCGTGACGCAGCGAGTCATAAGCCCTGGAGTTCTGGTTAATCCCGGTCAGACACTTCTTAAAATGGCACAGATTTCGCCGATTCGGTTGCAGGCGAACGTTCCGGAGACGGATCTGCACCAAATGATAGTTGGCAGCCTTGTCCTCGTAGACAGTCAGAACGTCAGCGCGCATCCCGTTCATGCCCGCATAGATTCAGTGTCCCCTTCGATCGACCCAACCGCTCGCACGGGCGTCGTGGAGACGATAATCCCCAACAAGGACAGCCGATTCCTGCCAGGGCAGTACATGACTCTCGACATTTCGACAGGTCGAGAAGAGCAGTCGCTTCACGTTCCTACCGCCGCTTTGCGCTACCACACGCAGCCGTCGGGGAGCGCTCTGTCGGGTCAGTCCACGCCGACGGTATGGGTGGCAGATCCCATTCCCGGCCAAGAGAACAGATACACGGTGCATGAAGCGACCGTTCGGACAGGCCTGACTGACGCGAACAGCACTCAAATTTTGTCAGGGCTGACAGCTGGCCAGCGCGTTGTGGCCGCTGGCCAAGACTATCTGAAAGATGGCGACACGGTGAACGGAAGCATGGAGCAGGCGACGAGCAAAGCCCTTTTGCAGAAAGGCGTTCGTCAAAGCACACTGCCTTCAAAGACGGAGACGCATACTGCTTCCTCCCCTGGAGCAGCAGCGACGAGCTCTCAATTCACCTGCGTGATGCATCCTGAGATCGTATACGACCATCCGGGCAAATGTCCGAAATGCGGCATGGCTCTCGTGCCTCGACAGAAGGGCGGGGAAAAATGAGAAGACAGCAAAGAGGCGTTTCCTCCGCGCCGGAAATTTCGACTCATCGGGCCAATTCGCTTCACCTGATCCACAAATGGAGCATCGAGCATCCCTACGCTATTCTGGCCTTTTACGCGGCGATGATCGGGCTTGCGTGGATGACGGTCGGCCGGATGATGCCCCGTCGATTTGCGCCCTATGTCGAAAGCCCGATGATCGGGATCGTGACCATGATGCCCGGTCTTTCGGCGCAGGAGATGGAGCTCTACGTCAGCAACCCGATAGAGCAGCAGATGGTCAATATCCAGGGGCTGCGCTACATTCGATCCACCTCTCAGAGCGGCTTCTCGATAGTCACGCTGGAGTTTCCTTACGGGACGGACGTTCAAAAGGCTCTGGTGAGCGTGCAGGCACTTATGAACGTGACTCAGTCCAGCCTGCCCTCGACGGGAGCAAACCTTAAGCCCTCCTGGGTGGTGCCGATCGATCCGCTCAACCTGCCCGTACTCACGCTCAGCCTGCAGGGCGATCCCGCCCAGGGCTGGGATGCGGCGCGGGTGCGCGAGTTCGCGGACAATACCGTCATCAATCGATTGAAGGAGGTGGAGAACGTCTACTCCATCGTCCCATTCGGCGGCTATCGACGGCAGATGCAAGTCGTGGCAGACCGGAGCAAACTGTCTGCCTATCGACTCTCCATCCTGGATGTGAAAAACGCGATCGACCGGTTCAATGTGAGCAGACCTGCTGGAATGCTGACGAGCGGGGAGCGGGAGAGCATCGTGCGAGTGGATTCCCGCGCCCGAAGTGCTCAGGACATTTTGGGCTATCCAATT
>JANXLO010000549.1 GCA_025355115.1 Chthonomonadaceae bacterium | reverse complement strand
CGGAGGGCCATGGTGCGCGCCGCGTAGGCGTCACGTGGATTGCGATTGAGCGTCTGGTTGAGGTCAAGGAGCGACATTCGGCCGTAACGGTTCGCTCGATTCGAAGGGCTGTGCCACCAGATCAACCCGCCGAGCGCCGCGCAGATAAGCAGACCGGCGACGTAGGGGCCGATTTTTCGGGCAGGCGCATCAGGATTTTGTTCGGACGGCGTCGTGTCGGTCAATTTACTTCTTTTCGATGGAGATGAGGTGATCCGCCATCTTTGCTGGAATAGTGGTCAAAGTGAATGCGGGTTTTGGCCTCATATGGCAACCGACACATCCGCTGATCTTGTTGACCGGGCACACCCTGGCCTGCCGGGACGTCGGATCAACGCGTGTGGGCGCTGCGGCGCCGAGAGCGGCGTGGCAGTTCAGGCAGGCCTTCTCGTAAGCTTTTAGATCGGTGCTGACATCGGCATGGGCATTATGGCAGTTCAGGCACGATAGCGGCTCATCGCTTTTTGTTCGGCACGCGCTCCGCTGCAGCGCGTAGGGCTGAAAACGATGGGTAAGGTTCACCTCAGGACTCTGAAGATCTACGTCTCTCGCTGTGCGGTGGCATTTGCCGCACAGATCGTTGATCTGCGTCGGAGTCTCCGCAGCCAGATTCGCCATATGGGGCTCGCTGTACTTCTTCGCTCGCATCGCTTCGATATGAGCCGCGCCCGCGCCATGACAGGCCTCGCAGCCCACACCATAGAACCGAGGCGCCAACTGCAGCAGGCGGGAGGGCACGGTCGTGGCATGGCAGCCAAGACAGTTGTGTGCTTCCTGACCGGAATGCGCACGGCCAAACGGAGCGTCCCCTGGCACCTTGATCTCTTGTCCTGGCGTGAGATCCCACAGCTTGTATGGAGGGAAGAAGCTCATCCTCGTCTCCATCAGCGTGTTGTCATCGACAAGGGTGACAAACGTCATGCCGAGCTTGCCTGAGCCGAGGACAAGCTGCAGAGGCTGTCTTTCCACCTTTCCCGCCTCAAGACCCTGACGCTCCAGAGTCAAAACGCCACTTCGCTCAGCCATCGCGTACCCAGCCAGGGGAACGACGCCCATGGCCGGAGTGAGACTGCCCAGCTCGGCGCGAGTGGCGGCTTGGAGCGAGCGGTCGTGCCTGCTGCCGTGATGCGCTTTGAATTCACTGGCATGGCACTCTGCGCAGGCTAAATTGCCGACGAACTCACTTCTCTCGTCCGAAGCCAGTTTAACGACGACAGGAGGGTCACGGTGCGTGCAGCCAGCGGTCAGCAGGATCGCAGCCGACAGCAGCATCAGTATAACTGCAACCGCTCGAACTCTATTCATTCGTGCCATAGTCTTGCCACTCTCGCCACTTCAGTTTTTGCCTTCCAAAACTTCAGGAGATTGCGCCAACTTCTGTATTGCCTCATCGCGGCATCTGGCTCGCAGCGCAGTCAGCGACGCGTCATTGGGTATTCGCTGTAGGGCCAGTTCGCAGATTTCGGCGGCAGCGCCAAACTCCTTCTGTTTCTCAAGCTCCTCGGCAAGAACTCTCTGCCTGGCAGAATCGGTGGGCGCGGACGCCG
>JANXLO010000514.1 GCA_025355115.1 Chthonomonadaceae bacterium | reverse complement strand
AGGTAGGGAAAGGGTAGTGTCGTTCTGCAGGCAAATTGGTGAGATCGAATGGCAGAGGAGGGACTATTGGTTGGAGAAGGACAGGTGACTGCGGGCCATCTGGCTTACGCGCCATCTGCCATTCGGACAGCTGCGAGTACTTGCGTACGTACTCCTCTCGCAGCCTCGCCTCCACTTCCGGGGCAATGAATCCACGGGCCCGCCAATTTGGCAGTTGCCAAAGCAGATAGGAGATGTGCGACATCTCCGAAAGCTTAGCCTGCTCCGACCTAGGAAGGACTGCCCCGCAGCTGACGCAGGTCGTCATCCAGTCTGCGTTCACGGCTCGGCAGAGAGGGCATGAAATTACTTTTGAAGGTTCATTGGATTCCATTGAATCGGCCATTCTACTCTCCCTGTAAAACGCATGAACTCGGGTATTTTCCTATGAATTCACTTTAACTCAGTCCATCAGGAAAACCACTTTGCCGCAGAGACCGTCGCGCATCAACTCCATGCCATAGTTATACTGCTCGAAGGAGAGCCGATGGGTGATCGCCTGTCGAATGTCAAGGCGACCGGAGGCGAGCAGGGATCGCATGGTGTCCCAGGTTTCATACAAGCGTCTGCCGACAATGCATTGGATGGTCAGGCCTTTGAAAATCATCTCCTCAGCCATGTCGAGTTCAACAGGCTGAGCGGGGATTCCCATGAGCGAGACGCGGCCACCGCGACGGCAAATTCGCATGGCCTGTTGGATGGCCGAGGGCGCGCCGGACATCTCGAGCACGACATCGACGCCCTCGCCGTTTGTCCACTCCGCGACTTTGGCTTCAAAATCCGTCTGCGCAACGTTCACGACTTCATCCGCGCCCAGTTGTTTGGCCAGATCCAGCCGGAACGGCTTCGTGTCGGTCGCATAGACTTTAGACGCCCCGGCTGCGCGAGCTACCGCCACCGCGAACATCCCGATGGGGCCGCAGCCTAGCACCGCAACTGTGCGCCCTACGATCTCACCGGAGAGGGCGGCATGGACTGCGTTTCCCAGAGGATCCTGGATGCAGGCAAGCTCAGGCAGAATCGTGCGGTCGTTTTTCCATGCGCTCGCCTCCGGGACGACGACATATGGCGCGAAGCACCCGTCCACATCCACTCCCAAAATCCGAGTATTTGCGCAGACATGTCTTTGGTTGAGCAGGCACTGCTTGCAGTGGCCGCAGACCCAGTGGCTCTCTCCGCTGACGTAGTCCCCGACTTTGAGGCTGACGACTTCGCTCCCGACTTCAACAATCTCCCCTGCAAACTCGTGCCCCATAATGCGCGGCGGCTTCACCCGGCCAGAGGACCAGCGATCCCAGCTGTAGATGTGGTAGTCCGTGCCGCAGATCGATGTCGCGAGGACACGCACCCGAATCTGATCCGGGCGTGTGATCCGGGCGTCAGGCACCTCGCATATTTCGGCGCCAGGGCCGGGCCGCGTCTTGACAATCGCTTTCATATAAGAAGTCAGTCCTTTCAAGGTCACACTGCTGTCGGCAGGGACAGGCTATGTCTTCCCTGTGACCAGTCGGGCAGGAGGCTTCTGAGTGAGTTTGGGAAAAAAGAAGGTCAGCAGAATTTGTATGGATGCAGCCACCGGCACCGCTACAAGCATTCCCCAGACGTTGAACAGAGTAGCTCCCGCCATAAGTGCGAAGATGCTGACGACCGGGTGCAGCCCCACAGAGCCTCCTACGATGCGGGGGTAAAGAATCTGATCGAAGACATTTTGGACGATGACCGCAGTCAGAATGACGGTGATCGCGTAGCGAATGGAGTGGTCATCTATGGGAAAGAAGAAAAGCGCGTTGTGGCGGGTCATTGTGTAGGCCACGAGTCCACAGCTGAGGCCAGTCACGAGTTGCCCGACATAAGGAACAGCGTAGAATAGGCCAGCGAGCATTCCTAGAAACAGCGCGTATTTAACTCCGAGCAGATAGAAAAGCAGTGTCGCGACGATCGCGTAGAGGCCACATACTTTGGCCAGTCCACGGAGATAGGCGGTGAATATCGAGACGATATCGTGGCTCATCGAATCGATCCGATCCTGGTACTCATCCGGAAACAGCGCGATGATGCGGGCACGCAGCACAGGGTAGTCACGCATGAAGAAGAAGCAGGCCAACGGAATAATCACTAGCCAAATCGCCTTCGATGCCATGCTCTCGAGCGTGGCAGTCACCGTTACAAGTGTGCCGTTCACGGTGCTTCGCAAGGGGCCGCTTTTCTGATCCATCAGATCGGCTACGTGATACTTTTTGATGTTGAATTTGTTCAGGAGAGTTTGATTCTTCAACATCCATGCGTCCGCGCCCTGCTGAACCTGCGCGTAGTAGCCCTCGACGTTTCCGCTCAACTCCTCGACCTGGCCCTTGACAGCCGGCACGATAAAGACGAAGAAAAGCGCGAGCACGCAGATGCCAGCCAGGTAGAGTGTGCCGATGGCCCGGATGCGCGAATGGCCGTGCCGCTCGAGATAACGGAGGGAGGGGTCTAGAAGCGCTGCAAGAAAAAATGCGATGAGGAATGGCGGCAGAATGGACTGAACGGCCCAGAGGAAAATGAGGGCGACGATGCCGCCCAGCCCAAGCGCCAATCCGCGCTTAAGATTGCGGCTAGTGAGACCAAGCGGGTAGATCGCTCTAGCCTGCATACGCATTGTCAATTCAACCGGAGGATCTGCGGGAAGTGGGGATTGAATGGAGATGACAGAGACAGCGGGCGGTGTTTCGACCGGGGGCTCACCATGCAGCGACCCGTTGGCGTCGGAGGAGGGAGGGGGCAGACGCTCTGCCTCCTCCACTCTGTCCAGTATAGTTCTCTCCGCTGGGTCTGCTTTCTGCATGGAATTCTTTCCGACTACTCTCCGTCGGAAGAGACTTCACCGAGTTTTTGCACCACTTGCGCACGGGTGCGATCGACTGCGGAAGAGACTTTGGTGCCTACGTTGCGGCCCAAATCAGTAACCTTCTCACTCAAGTCTCCAAGTGCTTTGCTCAGGTCGTCTCGCGTCTCTTCTCCAGACTTCGGGGCCAGGAGCAGTCCTGCCGCTGCGCCAACCAGCACGCCTATGCCGATTCCAGCCAGCACGCTTACCAGGACGCTGCGATCTTCATCATTGTGTGCCATATTGGTGATTCTCCTCAAATGGGTAGGGTGGGACTTTCGCACTGTCCCGAATCAACTACGTTCAGCGGGACTTCACGGCTTCACGGCGTTTGTCCGTATCCGATTCAGCGGGAAGAATCGGGTTGGTCAGCGTTGAAGTTATGATCGGGACAGCTGTGCTTGCCTCTGCCTGTGCAACGCGCGGAGCAGGAGCCAAAGTTTTTTTTCTTCGGGCCAATAGAGCCTTGATTCCCGTGCCGATGCCTGCCAGGAGCCCTCCTGCCAGCCCGGTTCCACGACCGGACATTGTCTTGATGAGGGGAACTGCGGCGCTTAGAATTCGTTGGGCGTTGACTGCTTGCTCCGCTCTGCCTGTCAGTCCGCGAACGAACAGTGTGGTCTCTGCCAGAGCCCTGGTTGTGACCTCCAAGTTGGCGAGCGTCGAGCGCGTCATCTGTAGAGTGGGGGCCACCTCATTGCGCAACACCTCCTCCGTGGACTCTGCTACGCTCTCCAGACGCTTCAGTGTGCCGCTCATCTCCGTCCGCGTCTCCTCGAGCTTCACGAGCGTTTGCCGAACCTGTCCTAGAATGACATAGAACCGAATCACTGCAAGAATGGCGGCAAGCATCAGTATGACGAGCAACGCGTGAATATCCCAGGTCAAGACTGTCCATCCCTTTCTTGCGGGAGCTTTGCGTCAGCGTTCGGGAGTTGATTTGCAAAAAAAGGCATGGACTGCAGGCGAAACGCTGTGGGCAGCAGTTGTTCAACTGTCCATCTGCCTGCCCCGTCTACGATAACTGCTGCGTCCGGCGCCATGAATTCGGCCATGACTTGCCTGCAAGCACCGCACGGCATACGGCTTCCAACTGGCGCCGATGCATCCGCGGATATGCAAGAGACAGCAAGACGAACGATTTTGGTGGCTCCAGCTGCCACCGCAATGAAGAGCGCTACACGTTCTGCACAGACAGCAAGCCCGTAGCTGGCGTTCTCAATGTTGCAGCCCGTGAAAACTCCTTTGTCGGTCTCGAGCGCCGCTCCAACCGGGAAGCTGGAGTAGGGGCAGAAAGCCTGCTGTGCGGCAAGACGAGCTTGGTGAAGCAGGTCCTGATCACTCTCAGAGAGGTCGTTCAGGGCCGGGCTCCTTTACTCTGTTCGGCAAAAGCGGCTGAAACTCCTTTGCGTTTTCTTCATCCGCCGGCTTGCTATGTATCGACTCCCGAATGGTTCCTCCACCCACGACGATCTGACCGGCTTCAGCACCGGAGCCGTTATAGAACACAGCCGCCTGGCCCGGTGTAATGGCTCGTTGCGGGTTGCGAAACCACCCCTCGACTGTGTTCGCATCCCTCCCGGCGGAGATCTTCGCGGGGGCAGCTGTGCCGTTATATCGAATCTTCATCATGACCTCGAGTGCATCATCTGCGGCTTCCAGACCCTCGATTGCGCTCCATCGACAGTTGTCCGCGATCAGCCCTGAAAGGAAAAGCTCTGAGTTGGTCCCCACCACGACCGTGCTTGTAACGGCGTCCAGTGAAAGGACGAACAGGGGGCCAGTGCTGCTGGAGGGAAGCCGCTTCCGCTGACCAATCGTGAAATGGGCCACACCGGAGTGCTCGCCCACATCCTTGCCGCTTGTATCCACAATTCTGCCTGGCCGAGCCGCTTCTGGCGCTTTCTCGTTCAGGAATGAGACGTAGCCCTCCTTAGGAACGAAGCATATCTCCTGAGAGTCGGGCTTGCCAGCAACTGCCAGTCCAAGATCGGAGGCAATCCGTCGCGTTTCATCCTTGTTGGAGAGATGCCCGAGCGGCATCAGCGTCTTCTTCATCTGCTCTTGAGTCAGCGTGTATAGCGCGTAGGACTGATCTTTGTCAGCGTCTCTTGCCTTCAGCAGTTCCTGACGCCCGGTGGTTTCGTTAAAGCGTATGCGAGCATAGTGACCGGTCGCCAGATAGTCGGCGCCCAGATCCTCTGCGTGCCGAAGCAGCTCGTCGAACTTCACGCTACGGTTGCACTCCACGCATGGGTTGGGGGTGCGGCCGCGGCTATACTCAGCGACGAAATGGTCGATGACCTTCTCCGCGAAATAGTCGCGAAAATTTAGAACGTAGTGGGGAATTCCGATCTTGGCGGCTGCACGCCTTGCATCCTCGACCGCTCCGAGCGAACAGCATCCGCCATATTTTCCCTGGTCGGCATGTTCCTGCCAAATCTGTAGTGTGATACCGACGACTTCGTAGCCCTCCT
>JANXLO010000511.1 GCA_025355115.1 Chthonomonadaceae bacterium | reverse complement strand
TGCAAACAGATCAAGCAAAAGACCCCTCTCGCTATGCTGCGGAGGGGTCTCTCTATGTCCGATGGATGGTCATGTGCGAAGATCGACGCATTTGAGCATTGGCGTCGATCCTTGCGAAGTCCGTTGTCGGCAAGTTGACCGAGCAGGAATATCTCGCCTGCGATTGATCTGCTGGGCGCACATGCCATCGCACGAACTGACAGTCAATCTTCGGACGGCGCGTTTAAGAAGGCGCGTTTGGATCTGCGCGTGATGCGAGATAGTATCCATGATTTAGCGAAGCAGCAAAATCCGCATCGAAGAGCGCGAGATCCTTTGCAATGTCCGGCTTGACGTTATTGAGTTTACCATAGTCGGAGGTATTCGAACTGACAAAGACGATTCGCCTTGCCGAGCCGCGAGCGCGGAGTTGCTCTGCCAGTCCGAGGAATGATTCGAAAATGAGGCAGTCATTTCCCTCGGATTTTCCGACGCCGGCGGGCGCGATGCGATTAATCTGACGGTTTGACGCACGCTCATAGAATTCTTCACGGGGAGCAATGTGAGCAGCAGCGATAATTTGGATGCAGATGTTTTCCAGCGCTTCTGCAAAGCCGTAGGAGGTGAGGTCCGGGATTGAGAGAGGAGCGCCATGCATGAGCTGATGGAGCTTACCGGCTGTGGCTGAGAGAGCGGAGTGAGCCCGCAAACCGGCGGTCAGTGTGTCGCGCACAGAATCGATATTGCGGGACCATTCCAATGCAAAAAGATCGGAGACGACTACGGAGAAAGGGAGGGAGTCAACGGAAATTTCCCTGCTCATACGACATGCGGTCTCCAGGACGTCCATCTGGCTGCGCACCGGACTGCGTATCACATCCAAAATGGTGCATGTATCCGCGAACAGCACGTTTTGATCTCGTTGAAGAAGCATCTCCGCAAGTTCAGCGATCTGCATGAACGGCATCCTGCTCCGCTTTATGAGGCGCGTCCCGCTCCAGTTTCTTGATGAGGTCGAAGCCGAACTTGTACTGCTGAACCAGATCAGAAGCGATGTAGTGTGGGAACCCCTGCTCCGTCAGCCACTCCGTCAGCAAATCCGTCCTCAAATGCTCCTCATCACGAACGCTTGCTCCAACGAAGGTCATCCAGCGATCGTAGTCATAGGGATGCGAGGCGCCCGTGCTCTTGTTCGCCATATGAACGAATTCTCGAAGGAGCGACTGATTGCTCTGCGAAAGCGTGTCCTCCAGGTTGACGAACTCCGCCGAAAAAACGCACTTCAGGTGGCAACTCTCCATTCGGGGTTGGATGCAGTCCACATAGAAGCCCTTCAGAATGGCATTGTACTCCTCCTGCGACAGTGAGTCGCTGTCAGGAAAAATGTTGCCTACGCAGGCAGTCTGCCCTTCGTTTTTGAGCTGGACAAAGATCGTCGCAGAACGCAGTCGCGATGATCGAGGCGTGTCGAGCGCGATGAAATGGCCTGCTTCCGAACCGAACGACCCATCTTTCTTCGACTCGTCGTTCATCATCCACTCGTCATTCCGGACGAAAGGCCTCCAGCCGTCGGCAGACTGAAGGAGCTCCAGGCGAAGCTTCTGTAATCCGTCCGAACTCCCCGAGATGGTCAAGTCCTGAAAAACTCTCATTTCCATTCCTTTTCACGTAAGAATCCGGCTGTTGCAGTGTAGCACGAGCGGATCAGTCCCCGATTTTCAGGACGCTCAGGAGATCTTCCTATGGGATTTCAATGCTCTCGGCCTACGCTTGTGAGAACGTCAATTTGATCCGTAAAGTTGCTCAATCCAAATCGAGATGTATTTTCAAAGCCTGTCTGATCTTTTCGCGCAGCGATTCGTCCTCAAGACGCCCATAACTCTCAGCCAGTCTCTCCTTCGCCAAGGTTCGTATCTGATGTGCCATCACAAGGGAAACGTTCGGTTGACCTGCCGACTCCTGCGGAAGAAGAACCTCCGTAGGATAGATTCGCCGTCCGGGGCGGAGCGTTGTGAGCGGCAGAATGGTGACGATAGGCAAAAGTGCATTGGCATCCTCACGCGAAACGATCAATATGGGGCGTGCGCCAGCCTGCTCCGAGCCTAGCGTAGGGTCGAGTTGCGCACGGACGACCTGCCACTGATAGGGCGGTTCAATCTTTGTCCAGCATCGCGGCTGTCTGTGCGTCGACGGTGCGGAATGCTTGTTCTGTCTCTTGGACATCTGCCAGAAAGAGGGAGTCGGATGCCGCCGCTTCGAACTCCGCTCGAAGCGAGCGCTCTGAGTTGGGCGCGGCGTCCGCCTCCACCTGACGCAGCAGGGCGTTCAGCGCGTAGCGCATGGCGTCCTGGCCTTGCTGCGCGGCCGCGAGACTTATTCTGCTCTCCAGCTCCGGCTCTATCGTGATTGTCATATTGCGCCTCATATGCCGGCTGTTCGGCGGGTCAGTCCCCGATTTTCAGGACGCTCAGGAAGGCTTCCTGCGGGATTTCAATGCTGCCGACCTGCTTCATGCGCTTCTTGCCCTCTTTCTGCTTCTCGAGGAGTTTGCGCTTGCGGGTGATGTCGCCGCCGTAGCACTTGGCGATGACGTTTTTGCGGAACGCCTTCACCGATTCCGCCGCGATGATCTTGCCACCAATGGCCGCCTGAATGCGCACCTCGTACTGCTGGCGCGGCACGACCTCCTTCAGCTTCTCGACGAACAGCTTCGCGCGCCCGTAGGCCTTGTCGCGGTGAGTGACGAAGGAGAGCGCGTCAACAGGGTCTCCGTTCATCATCACGTCGATCTTCACCAGCTGCGAGGTTCGGTAGCCGCAGAGCTCGTAGTCGAAGCTCGCGTAGCCTTTCGTGCGGGACTTCAGCTGGTCGAAGAAGTCCATGAGAATCTCCGAGAGCGGGATCTTGTAGTGCAGCATCACACGATCCATAGCGGGATACTCGATCTTCACGAAGTCGCCGCGCCGGTCGCGGCAAAGCTCCATGATCGTCCCGACATACTCCTTCGGCAGCATCACCGTCGCGTCCACGTACGGCTCCTCCGTGAACTGTATCAGCATCGGATTGGGCATGGAGGCCGGGTTGTCGACGTCCTCAACCTTGCCGTCCGTCCGGTGGATTTTGTAGACGACAGAGGGGGAAGTCGCGATTAGGGAAAGATCGAACTCCCGCTCCAGTCGCTCCTGGATGACGTCCATGTGCAGCAGGCCGAGGAAGCCGCAGCGGAACCCGAAGCCGAGTGCCGCACTTGTCTCCGGCTCGAAGGAGAGAGCGGCGTCGTTTAGCTGAAGCTTCAGGAGCGCCTCCCGCAGGTCGGGATACTCCGCGCCGTCCATGGGATAGAGGCCGCAGAAGACCATTGGCTTAGCGCGGCGGTAGCCGATGAGAGGATCGACAGAGGGGTTGGCAGCGTCGGTGATGGTGTCCCCGACATTGGCGTCGCCGATCGTCTTGATGCTCGCGGCGACGTAGCCGACCTCGCCTGTCTGGATCACTTCGCCGATGCGCCGCGCCGGGGCGAACGTGCCCACTTCGATGACGTCGAACTCCTTGCCGGTCGCCATGAAGCGGATCTTCTGGCCGGTGCTGATGGAGCCGTCCACGACCCGCACATAGCAGACGACTCCCATGTACTGATCGAATTTGCTGTCGAAAATGAGGGCGCGCAACGGCGCATCCGGCTTGCCGGAGGGGGGCGGAATGTAGTCGACGACCGCCTCGAGAATCTCGCTGATGCCGATGCCCATTTTGGCGCTCGCGAGGATGGCGTGGGAGGCGTCGAGCGCCAGTACGTTCTCAATCTCCTCGCGGACGCGCTCGGGGTCGGCGGCGGGCAGATCGATTTTGTTGATGACGGGGATGAGCTCCAGGTTGCTGTGGGTGGCGAGGTTGACGTTCGCAAGCGTCTGCGCCTCGACGCCCTGCGCGGCATCGACTACGAGAAGCGCGCCCTCGCAGGCGGCGAGCGAACGCGAAACCTCGTAAGTGAAGTCCACGTGACCGGGCGTGTCGATGAGGTTGAACTGATACTCCTGCCCGTCCTTGGCGGTGTAGTTCAAGCGAACGGCCGTCATCTTGATGGTGATGCCGCGCTCGCGCTCCAGATCCATTGTATCGAGCAGCTGAGCCTGCATATCACGGCGGGCGACTATGTCGGTAGCCTCGATCAGCCGGTCTGCCAGGGTGGACTTGCCGTGATCGACATGGGCGATGATGCAGAAATTTCGGATATGATCCTGGTTCATGATTTCAATTGCTCCTGCTTACATTATAGCATAGGGGGCAACTGTCCCGCAGAGAGGCCAGTGAGTGACCGGCAGACCGCCGCGTTGCCGTCGAAATCTGGCTCTCCAAGTTGGCTCGAAGTCCTCGTGCCCTGCGCAGGCGCCTGCTCGCATTTTGCATTCTCGGCATCGCATCCATAGTATAAGGCGATAGGGTAAAATCAGGCCATGAGAACCAGCAAGATCAGCCAACGCTTTTGCCCAGTATGACATGTGCGCAAGCTCTTCGGAAGACTCTCTGATCCTCACTGAAAAGGGACAACTGCGTTCGCGTCTGCGCCATGCCCTACAACACATCAACTACCGACAACGAAGGCTCGACTACCGCCGTCTCTCTTGATCTGCTGACAGGGGTGCTCGAGCGCATCACCTTTCACAGCGAGGAGACCGGCTATACTGTAGGCCGTCTGGCCGTCGAGGGCGCGCGGGATCTGGTGACACTGGTGGGGAACTTCTCCAACCCGGTGGTTGGGGAGCAGTTGGTGCTGGAGGGCAAGTGGACAGCGCATCGGGAGTTCGGGCGGCAGTTCGCGGTGGAGCGGTACAGCACGAGCAAGCCCGCAACCGCGTTCGCTATAGAGAAATACCTGGGATGCGGGCTCATCAAGGGCATTGGCCCGGTGATGGCGAAGCGGATGGTGGAGCTGTTCGGCCTGGAGACCCTCGACGTGATCGAGGCCGACCCGCGAAAGCTCCTGCGGGTGGAGGGCATCGGCGAGAAGCGCATCACCATGATCTGCAAGGCCTGGGATGAGCAACGCGAAATCCGGAACGTCATGCTGTTTCTTCAGGAGAAGGGCGTGTCCGCGACCTACGCGGTGAAGATCTACAAGACCTACGGCGACCGGGCGATCGCCACCGTCGAGGCCAATCCTTACCGGCTCGCGCAGGACATCTGGGGCATCGGGTTCAAGACGGCCGACAAGATCGCGCAGCAGCTTGGGGTGGCGATCGACAGCGAGCAGCGGCTGGAGGCCGGTCTGCTCTACACGCTCTCGGAGGCCACCGACTTCGGGCACCTCTACCTGCCGGAACCGAAGCTGCTCCGGTCTGCCGCGGAGATTCTGGGCGTTGACACGGAAAAGCTGGTTCCTGTGATGGAGGAGATGGCCGCGGCCGAGACGGTGAAGGCCGAGGAGATACCGGAGATCGAGATGGCGGGCCGCGCCATGAGGGCCTTCTACCATCCGGCGCTATTCTACACGGAGGTTGGGCTCGCGGCACAGATTCGGCGTCGATTGAATTTGCCCCTCCCGAAGCCCCTCTCGCGGGAGAAGCTGGCGGCCTGGCTGGCGAAGCAGGCGGCAGAGCAGAACGTGGCCCTCTCCTCCGAGCAGGAGGAGGCCGTCGCGCTGGCCCTGGAGAACCGCTTCTTCATCCTCACGGGCGGGCCAGGGACCGGCAAGACGCTCACCACAAACACCATCGCCGCCGCGTTCGAGGCTCAGAAAAAGCGCATCCTGCTAGTCTCCCCCACCGGCCGCGCCGCCAAGCGCATGGCGGAGGTCACCGGGCGAGACGCCCAGACGGTCCACCGCCTGCTCAAGTTCGATCCCGCCACCCGCAGCTTCCAGTTCAACGAAAACAGCCCGCTGCCCTGTGACGTCCTCATCGCCGACGAGGTCTCGATGCTCGACGCGGTGCTGGCGAACAACCTGCTGAAGGCCGTCCCGGAGCAGGCTCAGATCGTCTTCGTTGGCGACAGCGATCAGCTCCCGTCCGTCGGGGCAGGCAATGTTCTCGGCGACCTTCTGAACTCCGGCGTCGTGCCGTCCATACGTCTGACACAGGTGTTCCGTCAGGCGCAGGCCAGCCTCATCGTCACCAACGCTCACCGCATCCGGCAGGGCCAGTTTCCGACGCTCGTCCCGCCCCGCGAGCGCGGCGACAGCAACTGCCTCTGGATCGAGATCGAGGACAGCGCGGAGGGCGGGACGGAGATCGTCAAGCTCGTGCGCAAGTCCCTCCCGGCGCTCGGCTACCGGGGCGATGCGATTCAGGTGCTCACCCCGATGAAGCGCGGCGCGCTGGGAGTTGATTTTCTGAACGAGCTGCTGCAGGAGGCCCTCAATCCTGCCGACCCCTCCGGACGCCGCCCGGAGCTGCTGCGCGGCTCCCGCCGCTTCCGCATCGGCGATCGCGTCATCCAGCTCGTCAACGACTACGACAAAAACGTGTTCAACGGCGACGTCGGCTCCGTCCTCGACATCAAGCTCGACGACCAGATTCTGCTCGTCCAGTATCCCGAGGCGGTCGTCGAATACGACTTCGCCGACTACGATCAGCTTCAGCTTGCCTACGCCCTCAGCTACCACAAGTCGCAGGGCTCGGAGTACCGGGCGGTCGTGCTGGTGCTGCACTCCAGCCAGTACATGATGCTGCAGCGCAATCTCCTCTACACCGGCCTAACTCGGGCGCGCGACCTCTGCCTGATGGTGGGCGACAGGCGCGCCATCGCCCGCGCCGTGCAAAACAACAAAACCACCCGTCGCTACACCCGCCTCGCGGAGCGTCTCCAGGAGCAGACCGACCGTCCCGGTCTGCAGCGGTCGGAAAAAATTCTATCTTCAGCCGATTCGAATTAAAAAATGTGAAGGAACCTGGCGGCTCGGCGGCGAAGAGTCATTCCGTGCAGGAGCGAGAGATTTTTTTGCGGCGGTCAGACAAGCCGGGCGATTCCCTGTACTTTTCCCGAAGTCCCTGTTGCGGATGCTGACCTGTCGCCTTGCTGCATTGCACTTATATCCTCCGAATCGCATCGACAGGAGCGGCGCTAATCTCCTGATTCCCAGCAAGCGATCTATTTTAGGGAGAATCACTATGCCTCGAACGAAACTACGGTGGTGGCTAGCAGGAGGAGCCGGGCTAACGGGCCTTCTGGTTGCCATCGGCTGCGGCAGCGGCGGCAACGTCAGCAACGACCGCCTTTCCCTTTCACAGGACGACATTCTCAGCGTGGCGCTGCCAGGCGACCCGTCGAAGGTAGTCGACGTAGAAACTACCCCTCGTCCCATCTTCGGCAAAGCGCTCGCCGTCGGCAATCTCATCTATCAGAGCGCCAACGCCGATGAGCGCAGCGCCTTTGGCCAAGGGCTGGCGGTGTTCACCGCGAACCGCGTCAATCCCAATGACGGGCAGGGGCCGTTCTTCAATCAGCGCAACTGCCTCGGCTGCCATCAGGGGCAGAACGATGCCGCCGGACAGGTTCCCACCCCTGTTTCGCGCGCCAGAACACAGGACTCCTTCCTGGTGTTCGGGGACTTCGACGCCGCCACGGGTGCCTTCAACTCCCGCGCCGACGCGGGCGGCACCACCCTGCACAAGCGCTCGCTTCCAGGCTTCCCCGTCAAATCGCTGCCGCCTCTGCCCGGCGCGCCGCTGGTGCGCACCATTGGGCTAAGGAACGCCCCCGCCTACATAGGCCGCGGCTTGATGGAGGCGATTCCCGACGAGGACATTCTGGCGAACAAAGACCCGAACATCAGCGGACTTCTGGATCAGGGCGGCAACCCGTTGCAGGGATTTGAGAATCGCAACACGGAGTCGCGCCAGATCGTCGGCGGCAGCCCCGTCATTCGCCTCGCGCGCTTCGGGCTTCGCGCCGCGGGGCCGACCCTGCTGCAGTTCGCGCTCGGCAACAATCCTGCTGGCCTTGTCAGTCCGTTCTCGCCTGGCCTCAACACCCCCACGAGCACGGGAGACGGCAACCCCAGCCCCGCACTGACGACGGAGCAGCTGCGACGCATTCGTGACCTGATACGTCAGATCGCGCCGCCGTCTCGGGTGACCGCGAACCTGGTGCCGAACGTGCCCGAAGGCTCCACGCCAGAGGATCGCGGACGCATCCTTTTCGGAGCCGACTTCAGCCACGTCGCCGATGCCAACGCGGACCCACTGCAGAAACGGGGGCTGATGCCGCTCGCGCTTCGCGACCTCACCAAGGGCCAGCTCAACTGCGCAGGCTGCCACATGCCGGTGTCGATCACAGGATCCTCACCCGCCGAGCGCGGCGGAATTGGCGGTCGCCACCTTAGCAACAAGCGCGCCTATCTCTTCACAGACCTCCTCATCCACAACATGGGAACCGGTCTGGCGACGACCCGATTCACCCTGGGGCCCGCCTCCGACCCGCTCAGCATCGCGAGCTATGTGGCGGACGCCAACGTGCTGATGCCGAGCCAGTCCCCTCAGCTTGTCACCCTCCAGAACCTTGGCCTGGCCGACTACGGCCACTCGCCCCGCTTCCCGATGACGGACACTGCTCTTCCGGATCAGGGCCGCGCGAACCCGCTCACCTGGCGCACTGCGACCCTCATGGGAGTCTCCCTCACCGGCCCGCCGTACATGCACGATGCGCGAGTTCAAGTCGGGCAGTCGGTCGAGAGCGCGCTCAACGAGGTCATCATTCGCCACGCCTCTAGCGGCCTCATGATCCCGCAGTCGATGGGCGATCTCGATCCGCAGAGCGAAGCGTTTCGCACCGTCGTCAACTTCATGGCTCTGCCTCAAAGCAGCAGAGATGACCTGATTGCCTTC
>JANXLO010000509.1 GCA_025355115.1 Chthonomonadaceae bacterium | reverse complement strand
GGGGCCGACGTTGGGGAAGACAACTTCGACCTGACGGTTCGCCCCTTCGCCCGAAACGTTCAGCACCACACCGACCCCGAACGAGGCGTGTCGCACCTTCTGCCCAACTCGATAATCGTCTGTCACGGCAGTACGCTTCTGCTCGGTAGGTGAGATCGGCCCGCTATCCCAGAGCCTCTGCTTGACGGCCGGGCGTTGGGCACCTTGCTCATTCTCGTCAGGATCGAAGCCGCTCACGGCTGGCCTGCGCTCCGATGGGCCGCCTTGCGTGTAGAAAAGCTCTGCCGGTATCTCGCGCAGGAAGCGCGACGGAGGGTTGAAGGAGATGCCGCCGAATAGAGTCCGGCGATCCGCCCTACTGACGACGAGCTCTTGCTGAGCGCGTGTGATACCTACGTAGCAGAGTCGGCGCTCCTCCTCCATCTCGGCGTCGGAGTCGCGGGAGCGCAGATGCGGGAACAGGTTCTCCTCCATCCCTACGAGAAACACTACCGGAAACTCCAGGCCCTTTGAGGCGTGGAGAGTCATCATGGTGACGGCTTCGGCATTCGGATCAAGGTTGTCGATGTCCGCGACGAGCGACACGTTCTCCAGAAATCCGCCGAGCGACGGCTGCTCGCCCTGCTGCATCGCCTCGGACTCGTACTGGCGAGTAGTGGAGAGCAGCTCCTTCACGTTCTCCACCCGGTCGATGTCGTTCTGAGTCTCGAGCTCCCGCAGCAGACCTGTGCGATCCAGCATCGCCTGCGTTAGCTCCGTCACGCTCATCGTCTCATGTTCTGCCCTTAGCCCGTTGATCAGAGCTACGAAATTGGCGAGCTTCAGACGTGTGGGCCGCTGCACCTGACTCAGATCTCCTGCGCGGGAGAGCACCTCCCAGAAGGTTCGTCCCGACAGGTTCATCTCCTCCTCGACGGCCCGCAGTGTTGTCGCGCCAATCCCTCGCGCGGGAACGTTGATGATCCGCCGCAGGCTGACGCTGTCGGCGGGCGACTGCACGGCGCGCATATAGGCGATGGCGTCCTTCACCTCCTTGCGGTCGAAGTAGCGCACACCGCCGACGATTCGGGCGGGGATGCGCCAGTTCTTGAACACCTCCTCCAACACTCGGGACTGCGCGTTGGTTCGGTAGAGCACCCCGTAGTCGGCATACCCGCGCCGCTTCATCTTGATGTCGTCGCGGATGCGCTCGACGATCTTGACGGCCTCCTCCTGCTCGTTGGCGGCGTCGATGCGCGTGAGCGGAATGCCGTCGTCGTTGATCGTCCAGAGCTTCTTGTCCTTGCGGCCCAGATTATTGCGCACCACTCCGTAAGCGGCGTCAAGAATCGTTTTCGTGGAGCGGTAGTTCTGCTCTAGCTTGAGCACCTTCGCCTCGGGGTAGTCGTGCTCGAACTGGAGGATGAGCTCGACGTTTGCGCCGCGAAATGCGTAAACCGACTGATCATCGTCGCCCACGACACAGAGATTGCGGCGCTTGAGCGCGAGCTGCTTCAGGAACATATACTGAACGTAGTTGACATCCTGATACTCGTCCACTAACAGGTAGCGAAACCGATCTTGGAGACGTTCAAGGGTGGATGGACTTTCACGCAGCAGCCGCACGGTCTCGACGAGAAGGTCGTCGAAATCGAGCGCATTATTCTGCTCCAGCTTCTGCTGATAGAGCGGATAGATCTTGCCGCAGATGTCCTCGATGAAGCCTCGATAGTGCGTGTGCCAATCCTCGGGAGCGATCAGCTTCTCTTTTGCGTTGCTGATGCGTGACAAGATCGAGCGGGGGGTGAATTGCTTCTCGTCTATGGCAAGCTGCCGAAGGCAGTCGCGCATGAGGGTCAACTGGTCGCTGTCGTCGAACACCAGAAAGTCGCGCTTCAGTCCGATCTTCTCGCCGTGCTCACGTAGCAGCCGCGCACAGGTAGCATGAAAAGTTCCGACCCAGAGCGACCGCGACTTTCCCTCGTCATTCAAAATCCTGCCTATGCGCTCCTTCATCTCCTTAGCGGCCTTGTTGGTGAAGGTGACGGCGAGTATGTTGTACGGGGAGACATGCCGCTCCGAGATCAGGTAAGCAACCCGATGCGTGAGCACTCGGGTCTTGCCGCTGCCCGCCCCAGCGAAGAGCAGCAACGGCCCATCGCTGTGCAGAACTGCCTCCTGCTGCACGGGATTCAGCCCGCGCAGCAACGGATGCAACTCGACGTTTTGCTCTTCTTCGCTATGCATCGCGGTCGGCGTCTCAGGCATCGTGATCGTCTCTCCTCTTACTCTATTATACTCCAAGGACTAGTGGGAACCGGGGCCAATGTCCATGTTCCGGGATTGCTGATCTGCTTTGCAAAAGCCTGGAGCAGGCCGACGCGAACTTTTGGCCATCATCCTGTGTCATGCTCTAATGTGAAACATGATGCTAGAAAGGGGTGCGAATATGGCACAGCGACCAGTCTTGGAAGGAACATGGGAAGAAATAAAGCTCCATGAGAA
>JANXLO010000427.1 GCA_025355115.1 Chthonomonadaceae bacterium | reverse complement strand
GGAGCCGGAGGAGCAGGCGGAGCCGCTTGAGGCTGCAACGCATTTGCGGTCTAGGTTCATCAAAAGCGTGGAGCCATCAGTTCCAGGCACGGAGACGTTTAGATTGTTCGGCAGGCGCAGGGTGGGGTGACCGTTGAGGGTCAGGGTGGGGATCGATGCGAGCAGCAGGGCCAGTAAGCGATCTCTCAGGGTGGTAAGGCGCTCGGCGTCGCTAGCTCGCAGACTGGCAGTGAGTTCCGCGGCTCTGCCGAAGCCGACGAGCGCTGCCACGTTCTCTGTTCCGGCGCGCTTCTCGCGCTCCTGCGCTCCTCCATGCAGTATGGGAGAGACCTTCATTCCCTGACGAATATAGAGCGCGCCCGCGCCTTTCGGGCCATAGATCTTGTGAGCGCAGAGGGAGAGCAGGTCGCAGTCAAGTTCCCGGACGTCGATGGCGAGCAGACCGGCAGACTGCACGGCATCGGTGTGGAATTTTGCGCCCCGCTCATGGGCAATCCGAGCAAGAACGGCGATAGGCTGGACGGTGCCAATCTCGTTGTTCGCATGCATGATGGAGACGAGCACGGTTCTGTCCGTCACCGCCTCTGCAACTGCCTCAGGCGCGATTAGGCCGTCGGAATCGGTGGGAACCGTCGTAACCGAATAGCCCTGAGTCTGCAGATAGTGGGCAGTGTGAAGTACGGCATGATGCTCTATCGCGCTCACTACAAGGTGGTCGCGGCCCGGCGGCGCGGACTGCATGGTCCCAATCAGAGCGAGGTTGTCCGATTCCGTGCCGCTGCCGGTGAAGGTGACCTCCGAGTAGTCGGCGTTTATCAGCCTTGCGACCGCATCGCGGGCATCATCCGCAGCGGCGCGAGCCTTTCGGCCGTAGCTGTGGATACTGCCCGCATTGCCGAACGATTGCGGCCCCGAAAGGTGCGGCAGCATCGCTTCCAGCACTTCAGATGCTATCGGTGTCGTCGCGGCGTAGTCGAGATAGATCGGCTCAGATATGATGTTCGGGTTTCCATTGCCAAGTCAGGCGATATGAGCCGATCAGCGCTTGCGCAGGAAGGCCGGTATGTCCAGGTCGTCCTTGCGAGGATCCGGTGGGACGGGAGGCGTTGCCTGCATCTGCACTTGCTTTTCCTGCCCCTGCGCGGCGGGCGCCTGCTCAGCGGGCCTCGAGACGGCGTATGGCACCGCCGCCCCGGTCGAGTGCTGAGAGGTGAACGGGCGGGTGGGGATGGCGGGGCGAGCGGACTGCTCCATCGACTCATCCCTCGGGCCGAAGCCGGTTGCCAAGACCGTGACGCGCACCTCGCCGTCCAGCGAGGCGTCCGGAACCCAGCCGAAGATGATGTTGGCGTCGCGCTGATCGCAGAGAGACGCGATCTGCTCCGCTGCCTCGTTGAACTCCGCCAGGGTCAGATCGTGGCCGGAGGTGACATTGACAAGAACACGTGTCGCGCCATTGATGCTTGTCTCCAGCAGCTGAGAAGAGACTGCGTTCTGGGCTGCCTCGACGGCGCGGTGATCGCCGGTCGCCATGCCGATTCCCATAAGTGCAGGCCCTGCGCCGGTCATGATGGCGCGGACGTCGGCGAAGTCGACGTTGATCATTCCGGGAATGGTGATGATGTCGGAGATACCCTGCACGCCCTGCCGCAGCACATCGTCCGCTACTTTGAAAGCCTCGACGAGCGTCATGCGGCGGTCACCGACGGAGAGCAACTTCTCGTTGGGGACGATAATGATAGTGTCTACGCGGCTTTTCAGATTTTCGATGCCCTCCGCGGCAAGACGCATACGGCGCGGCCCTTCGAAGGGGAAGGGCTTAGTCACGACCGCAACGGTCAGTGCATTGATCTCGCGAGCGATCTCGGCGATGACAGGCGCGGCACCCGTACCAGTTCCCCCGCCCATCCCGGCCGTGATGAAGACCATATCCGCGCCGTCCATCATCTTCTTAATCTCGCTCTTGCTCTCCTCAGCCGCAGTCCTCCCGATCTCCGGGTTGCCGCCCGCGCCGAGGCCGCGAGTGGAGTTCTCGCCCAGCTGAAGCTTGCGCGGCGCCTGCGAAATGTTGAGCACCTGAACGTCGGTGTTCATGGCCATGAACTCTATCCCGGTGAGGTTCGCCTCGATCATGCGGTTGACGGCATTGGTTCCGCCCCCGCCGACGCCGATCACTTTAATTCGGGCCGAGCCGAGTTCAGGCAGACCGGAATTCATGGAGTTGCTGTTGATTATCATCATGGGTTGTCCCCTTCCACTGTAGAGCTTGTGAACTTTTCATTTCAAACGAAAAACTGTCCCCATTTCACCCGTTTCTTGACAGGCGCGGTGGGTTGAGAGAAGTCAATGCGTGCCGAAGCGATCCCGGAGCCAATCCAGGAAGCGCTGTACAAAACTGAACGCGCCGCCGAATCCCTGCGACTGCTGCGGCTGTCTGCCTGCCTGAATTTGTTTTGCGCCGTAGAGCACTAGCCCGATGGCGGTGGCGTAGCGCGGGTGAGTGAGGGTCTCTCCGATCGCTCCGATTCCCTGCGGCGACCCGATGCGCACTGGCATGTTCATCACCTGCCGCGCCACCTCCACGCATCCCTCCAGCTGGCTGCCTCCGCCGCTGATGACGAGCCCTGCCGGGGTCAAGCCCAGACACTCCGCCTTGTCCAATTCGTCCTTGACCAGTTGAAACAGCTCCTGCATTCGCGGCTCGATGATCTGCACAAGCGCTGTGCGACGGAGACTGCGCGCCTCTTCACGGCCCACCTGGCGAACGGCGATTACGTCCTCCTCGGAGACAAGCTCAAGGAGTGCGTTGCCGCTCTCCGTCTTGAGTCGCTCGGCCTCGTCTCGTCCAACCGTCAGCCCGAATGCAACATCGTTGGTCACGTGGTTGCCGCCGACCGGAATGACTGAGGAATAGAAAATTTCGCCCTTGATGAAAACGGCCAGGTCAGAGGTGCCGCCGCCTATATCGACCAGGCAGACCCCAAGCTCCTTCTCCGCTTCCATCAGAACGGCTTCCGCTGTCGCGATGGGCTCCAGCACGGGCGCGACTATCTCCAGCCCAGCCTTCTCCACGCATTTTTCGACGTTGTTCAGAAAAGTGGTGGTGCCGTGAATGATGTGAGTCTCCACCTCGAGCCGCGAGCCGCTCATTCCGATCGGCTGCTTCACGCCATCCTGTCCATCGATGGCGTAGCTGCGTGGGATGGAGTGGATGATCTGCCTGTCCGGCGGTAGAACGATGACACGGGCCGATTCAAGCACGCGCTGCACGTCGCCGTGCGTGATCTCGCGGTCGGGACTGGTGATCGCCACTCTGGCGCTGCTGTTCAGGGAGGCGATATGCTCGCCTGTAACGCCCACATAGACGGCATCCACATCACGATTGGCCTGACGCGAAGCGATACCGACAGCCTCCTCGACGGCGCGAGTCGTCGCCTCGATGTCCACGACGACGCCTTTTTTCATGCCAGTCGAGGGGACGATCCCCATGCCGATAATGAGGACCTGTCCCTGTTCATCCAGTTCGGCAATGAGCGCGCATACTTTCGTCGTGCCGATGTCAAGCCCTGTGATTAAATCGTTTTTTCCCACGCGCTCCCACCCATCCATAGCAAGGATAAGAGAAGGAGGGCAAGGGAGGAGCGCCGGACACCGCGTTCCGTCGGCACTCCTCCCTTCCCGCTTCCCACAAATTCACTTAAAGGCTGCCGCTTTCCGTCTTCTGGCCGAGCATTGCGGAGGGGGCCATAGCCGCGGCATTCTCCTCCTGTTTGCTTCGTTCAATTGCTCGCTTGTTGAGCACATAGCGGCGAATGAGCGAAAGGTTCAAGAACACTCGGGATCCAAGCACCAGCACTGCGACAAGCGCCAGGTTAACTCCGATGCGGTCGCCGAGAAATGCCAGCATAGCCGCGAGGAAGGTGTTCAGCAGAAAGCCGCTGGCGAAGATATCGTTCTGAAAGCGCCCTTCTATGCCGGCACGCACACCGCCGAACACAGTGTCCAGCCCCGCGAGGGCCGCGACGGATAAGTACGGCGCGTAGGCAGCAGGCAACTGCCATCCGAATCTAGTGAATACTGAAATGCCGAGAATCAGGCCGGCGAGCGCACATGCCAGGGGCGGAAACCAAAATTTCATCTCTCAACCCGTCTTTCTGCGTGGGCAGAGCACCAAATGACCTGACTCAGGCATCTCTATTTTGCGTCGCGATCGGACTGAGTTTTCCCTGCGACGGGCTTTGCGTATTTGATGTGCGTGCTCCCTGCGAAGGCGGGAAGCGTCAGCGATGCTCGCTTTTCGGACCGAGCCATGTCCGTTCCGAAGGTGCGGATCTGATCGAGGACGCCGTCGTGGATGTTGAGGGCGCTGATTAGCTTGTCCGGGTCGCCGATCGCCTGGATGATGAAGGGGGTCGCCATCTCGTCCTGGTTGATCAGGACGATTGGCCCTGCGCATCGGATGGAGCTCGAAACGGTGATTCTCTGCCCGTTGACGGACACGGCTTCCGCTCCAGAGGCGCGCAGCTCATTCACGACGTCGCGGATGTCGCGGTCATGAATCAAATAGCTCTGCGGGTCAACGCCGACAATGCGGACCTTCCTGCTGTCGCTGAGCGTCACGACCACTCCGGGGCCAGAGACCTCGCTCAGGCCCGCGAAAAGCTTGGTCTCCTGGAGGTCGCGGTTCAGGTCCTTTGAGACGTCGGAGCGCGTTGAAGATGCTTTCTCCAGGGAGGCGATGTCGGAGCGCAGCTTCTTGATCTGGTCCTGCAGCACCTCCGTCTTTTTCTCCGGATCCACCGAAATGTTGGGGCCGTAGACGAAGCCGGTGCGGGTCTGGGCGGTGCCGTCCCTGCCTACTTTGCTGGCAGTGACGGTCGCCGCGGCCAGCAGCAGGCCGAGGAAGAAGCTGACGGAGCTGATCTGCCAGATGAACGAGCGATGCTTCATGTTTGCCGAGTAGATGGTCATGGTTTGCTTGACGCCGTGACGCCCCCCTCCGGGGCAACTGATGCGGGTGTTGGCAAGACGACACGGGGCAGACACGCTATATCGGACGGGCTGGAGACATCAATCTCCCTCACACGTCGGGCGATGTCGGGCTCACGTCG
>JANXLO010000329.1 GCA_025355115.1 Chthonomonadaceae bacterium | reverse complement strand
GGCAAACGCTTCGGGACTCTCATCGAGCAGAAGACCGAGGCATAGTGGAGTTCATGGGAGGGTGAACTGGCGCAAAATCAGCGCCTCTCCCTCCTCGTCCCGGACTGCGCAGGCGCCGAGGCATCCGGTGGGAACGGCGATAGGCAGATAAGTCCAGCGGGATATTTCGGCAGGATCAAACGGTGTCTCCAGCAGCATGGCCGATGCGTCCGGCATGAGTGAGACCTCAAAGCGATCCATGCCAAAACCTATCCCATCTCCTCTCGCTTTGAGATACGCCTCTTTGCGCGTCCAACATACGGTGAAGGCGTGGAGGCGCTGATCGGAGGGCAGAGACATGATTGTCCGCGCCTCGTTTGCAGTGAAAAACTGCGAAGCCACAACCTCGATCTCCAGTTCGGGACGCAGCGTCTCCACATCCACTCCAATTGCTCTATCCCGGCTGAAGGCAAAAAGCACAATGTCGTTGGAATGCGACAAATTGAATTCCAGACCAGTCCGCTCATTCACGGGAGAGAGGCGGGGCTTGCCGTTCGGCGCAATGATGTACTGAAGATCAGGCGGAGCAACCCCCGTGTATCGTGCCAGCAGACGACGCAACATCCCACGCCTCGCTATGAATCGATCTCGATCCGGCTGCACTTTGAACCGCCTCTTTCTCGCGTGCTCCTCCTTCGACAGTAACGCCTCCAAATTGCGAAGTTCTGAGATCGTCACCGCCAGACTGCCGCTCCAGACATGAACTTCGGTCTGAGGGAGTGGTTGGAAATCTTCGAGCAATTCGTTCATGAGCGCGTCACGCCTCCCGGGAAATGGAAATATCCGCGTTGCCGTTGTCGCAGAGTATGCAGGAAAGCAGTCGCGGCGAGCCGAACTTAACGGGGTAATCAACACTTATTCAGGAACAGGAGTCAACATGAGACAGTCGCTTGCCCTTCTGAGTCGAATGGGCCTGACCGCCGCGCTTGCTGTCTGTGCCGTGAGCGGTCAGGGAGCAGGCACGGGCCAGTCCGCCGCTCGTCGTCCCGCCAGAAATCCACTGACCCCCGCGCGCAAAAATCAGTCTGCCCGAACATTGAAGAGGTCGAAAATGGAAAAAATTCTCGTCTACATCGGAACCTACACCACCAAAGGCGGCAAGGGGATATACCTCTGCGAACTGGACAGATCCACCGGAGAGCTGACATCGAAAGGCGCGGTCGCCGTCACGCCTAACCCAACATTCCTCGCCCTGGCGCCCAACCATAAATTCCTCTACGCCGCCAACGAGGTCAGCGACTTCCAGGGCGCTAAAGCCGGCGCGATCAGCGCCTTCTCCATTCAGCCTCAAACCGGTGCGCTGACGCTGCTTAATCAGTCTTCGACCAGGGGCGACGGACCGTGTCACGTGTCGGTCGACAGCAAAGGCCGGTATGTTTTCGCGGCGAACTACGGCGGCGGTAGCGTCTGCGCGATCCCTATCGAGAAGAACGGCAGCGTCGGCCCCGCAACCAGCTTCGTGCAGCACGAGGGCACCAGCGTAGATCCCGCCAGGCAGGAGGGGCCGCACGCGCACTCGCTCTATATAGACGACGCCAATCGCTTTGCCTACGCGGCAGACCTCGGGCTTGACAAAGTGTTCGTCTACCGCTTCGACGCGGAAAAGGGCGCGCTGACGCCGAATGACCCCCCCTCCGCCTCCGTTCCTCCCGGCTCCGGGCCACGCCACATCGCGTTTCATCCGAACGGCAAGTTCGCCTATGTCATCAACGAGATGACCGCCACGCTCTCGGCAATGGCATGGGATCCCAAAGCCGG
>JANXLO010000281.1 GCA_025355115.1 Chthonomonadaceae bacterium | reverse complement strand
CTCGCCGACAGCCTGCGTAAGTTCGAGACGGACGAACTGCCGCTGAGGCTCGCGCAGCACCTCAAAAATCCTAATTCCCGCAAGTCGGTTGCCCCCTGGAATACACTGGCATTCACCTCGACGAAATCCTCGGGAGGCGCGACCTTCACACCTCAGCCGGACGGCTCTCTGCTGGCGGGAGGCGTAAATCCCAGGTCCGATATCTATACCTTCGTCGCTGTCACGCATCTGACGGGCATCACCGCAGTGCGGCTTGAGGCTCTGTCGGACCCGTCGCTGGTCAAAGGCGGGCCGGGACGCGCCGCGAACGGCAACTTCGCTCTGACCGACTTCAAGGTTGCCGCCGCGCCCCTGCACCTGCCGGGCAGAGTGGTGGAGCTGAAGCTCGTGCGTCCTCGCGCCGACTTCGAGCAGGCGGGGCTTCCTGTGGCCGCCGCCATAGACGCCGACCCCAAGTCCGCCTGGGCCATAGACCCGCAGTTCGGCAAAACTCACGCCGCAGCGTTCGACCTGGAAGCTCCTGCCGGGTTCGGGGAGGGGACGCTGCTCACCTTCACGCTCAAGTTCGAGAACAATACCGGGCACGGCATCGGGCGCCCGCGCCTCTCCATCACCTCCGCGCCGACATCTCCTGCTCTGAGCGCCCCGAGCCGACCTGAGCGGGTGTCCGCACTGCTTTCCGATCCCAATCTCGATTTCGCGACCTTGCCTGCGGCCGACAGGGAAATACTGATTGACTGGTTCAAAGAGTCCGATGCCGAGTGGATGCGCCTGAACGCGCTGGTGCAGGCGCATCTAGCGCAGATGCCTCAGCCAGCCCTTCAGAAGATGATGATCTGCAGCGAGGGCGTCGCCGCGATCCGCAACAACACGCAGGGCGGCGATTTCCTGGAGCAGACGTACTTCCTTCGGCGCGGAGATGTGAACCAGAAGGACGGCGTGGCAAGCCAGGGATTCCTGCAAGTGCTGATGCCCGTGCCAGAGGCGGAGAAGCGCTGGCAGGTCGCGCCGCCTGCTGGAGCGCACACCTCCTACCGCCGCCGCTCGCTCGCCGCCTGGATGACCGATGCTGATGCGGGAGCGGGCGCGTTGCTCGCCCGCGTGGCCGTCAATCGTCTCTGGCAGCACCATTTCGGGCGGGGCATCGTTGGCACCCCCTCCGACTTCGGGACGCAGGGCGACAAGCCCTCTCACCCGGAGCTGTTGGACTGGCTGGCCTCAGAGCTCGTCCGTAGCGGCTGGCGACTGAAGCCGCTGCATCGCCTTATGCTGACGAGCGCAGCCTACCTCCAGTCAGCAGCCGACAATCCCGCGCAGTCGAAGCTAGATCCCCTGAACCAGCTCTGCTGGCGGTTCACTCGCCGTCGCCTGGAGGCTGAGCCTGTGCGGGACGCCCTGCTCGCTGTCAGTGCGATGCTCGACCCGCAGATGTTCGGCCCCGGCACCCTCGACGAGGGCATGAAGAGGCGGAGCATCTACTTCACCGTGAAGCGCAGCCGCCTGATCCCATCGCTGATGATCTTCGACGCGCCGGACGCGCTGATCTCCCTGCCCGTCCGATCATCGACGACCATCGCGCCGCAGGCTCTCCTGCTGATGAACAACGACCATGTCCGCGAATACGCCCGCGCTCTGGCACATCGCATCGCCGGAAAGCCCGACGCTGCTCCCACCGAAGCCGTCACAACAGGCTATCTGCTGACACTCTCCCGCCCGCCCACAGCCCAGGAGCTTGCCGACACGCTCGCATTTCTGCAGGCGCAGACGGCCTCCTATAAGGCCGCCGGGCAACCCAATCCGTCCGAGCTCGCTCTGAACGACTTCGCGCAGGTGCTCCTTGGCCTGAACGAGTTTCTCTATATCGAATAAGGCAGTCATCATGTCAGAACACGATCATTTCCAGGCCGCGCCGAGTCCGGTGTTTGCCTCCCGACGCGACTTCCTGCGGCTGACCGGCTCCGGGTTCGGAATGCTGGCACTGTCAGGGTTGCTGGAGGCGGACGCGAAGCGGGCCGGGGCGTCCGACGCCTCCTTCTATCCCGCGCCCGACCAGAAGTATCCCCTGGCTCCGCGCAAGCCCTACCTCCCGGCGAAGGCGAAGCATGTCATCTGGCTGTTCATGAATGGCGGCCCGTCGCAGGTCGATACCTGGGACTACAAGCCGGAGCTTGAGAAGCACAACGGCCAGGAGCTGAAGGGATTCGACAAGGACACTGGCTTCTTCGTCGATCAGGTCGGGCCGATAATGCAGTCGCCCTTCAAGTTTCAGCGACACGGCAAGAGCGGGACGTGGGCCTCCGAGATTTTCCCGAATCTCGCGGAGCATGTGGACGACATGGCGTTCCTGCACGCCTGCCACACCGAGACCAACAACCACTCTCCTGCTCTCTTCGAGATAAACACGGGCATGAGCCGCATGGGATTCCCGAGCGTTGGGGCGTGGGTGACCTACGGCCTCGGCACGGAGAGCCAGAACCTGCCCGGCTTCGTGGTGATGTACGACACCCTGGGGCGCGGCTTGCCGAAGGGATATGCGCAGAACTGGGAGGCGGGATTTCTG
>JANXLO010000264.1 GCA_025355115.1 Chthonomonadaceae bacterium | reverse complement strand
CCCACCATAGGTGAAGTAGATGCCAATGCAGACTTCTGCTTATTCACCGCCCGGACGCTACCTCCTGCGTGGTTTTCATCTTCACTCGAAAATGCATCTATAGATTAGCTTCCGCAGAATCAGCTCCGTGAAATGGAATCCTCCGCAGCACCTGTCAGACTAGCATAAATCTATGCCCGTACGGTATAATGGAGTGAGATAAATGTTCGGCAGAAGACGAGTGAAGCTCGCGTTCCGTGGCCCGCCCGTTCTGCCTGTCGTCTTTGTGCTCACCGCAGCGTCCAAACGCTCTCTTCCGCCCTCCTCGCGAAGATAGCCTCTGCCTCATTTCGGCGCACTCAACAGGAAATGGAAATAGAATTATGCGTTTTACAAGCATTGCTCTCGCCACCGCTCTGCTGCTCGCGGCCTCCGCCGCGCATGCGCAGACCACCTATACAACTGCTGCCGCCTTTCAAGCCGCTTCCACGACTGCTCATCTCTACGACTTTGAGAGCATAGCTACTGCCGGCAGCATCGTGACGACTCCAACCCTGACTCCGCTCACTGTGACTGTCTCTGGAGGAGGCGATCCCAATGTGTATGTATACAGTGCATCCAACGGTGGAGGAGGCTTCTCTCTAAACGGTACTGATTCGCTGATAGCGGGCGTAAATAATGAATCTCTTCCGACCACGACCATTCAACTGGGCGGATCCTTCACGGCCGTCGGCACTGAGATCGGCTTTCGAAGCGGCAGTACCGTTACTAACACTTTCACGGCCACCCTCTTCAACGGGGCCACTCAGGTGGGAAGCACTTATTCCTCGCCCTCCCTCGACACCGGCTACATCGGATTCACCAGCGCACTTCCCTTCGACCGCATCCTCTTCACGAACAATCAGCCCAGTCCTGGCTACACTGCCTTCGACAACCTGAGGACGGGCAATGCTATCTCCTCCGTCACCCCCGAGCCAGGCAGCCTGGCTCTCCTCATCGGCCTCGGCGCAACGGGCGCAGAACTCCTGAGACGCAGACGCCGAAGCATCTAGCCCTCCCCCTTCGGTCCAACAACTACAGCGCCCCGCCGAGGAATTCTCACTGGCGGGGCGCGTTTTGTGTAATTGGCTGCTCTCTAAGCAGGCGTGGCGGTTCGTCCAAACTGCCTGGAAGATGCAACCCTCATGAGCGATAGCAAACTGCAGGCTTTAGTGCTACTTGAAAGCGCAGGTACTGTCGAAGTACTACCTTGTCCGTGGGATGTTCGCTGCTCCCTCGATTGATTTGTCCGCGCGTTTCTTGTGGGGAATATGGGGCACGAGGTTGGGGTCGTACTTGGAGCCAGCAGAGACCTGAATCATGGTGATTCGCACCCTCGTAGGGAAGAACTTCTCGGGATCGGCCCTGGTATGGGCCTTGTTTCCGTCCCTGTCTTTCATAACCAGATCCATCTGCTTGATGCCCTCAGTCCAGACGATGCCGTCGTTCTCCCAGAACGCCGTCATCGAGACGTCCTTCTCGAAGACCCCCTTCTCCCTATAGGCATCCGTTCCCGCGCACCCGTACCCATTGCCCTGACCCCTATTCGGAATATAGCACAGACTCCACTGCACGGGCTCGCCGCCCGCCGGCTTGTCCATAACCTCGGTGCGGATATGGACGGTGCCATTGCGGAAGTCGACCGGGCTTGTCCAGTCGATCGGTCTTTTTGGGTTGACCGCTTTGCCCTTCACATAGTAGTGCGATTTGCTCGGCGTTGAGTTGTCCGCATCCGCTTTTGTGAACGTGAAGGTGACATCGAAGAGGACGAACTGCTCCGCCCGACCCGCCGCAGGCGCGAACAGGAGTGCTAAAGCGACGACGGGCAGTGACACGGGTTTGATAGCCTGGCGCGAAAAACGTGACCAATCCATAACGGCCTCCTGAATTCGCATGGCTGGCGATCAAGGATCATGGCCAACCGCGATATGATGTCTGTTCCACGTCGATAGCCAGAATCCTGCTGCGTCAGGACAAGCATTTTTTACGAACCGGTATTTTTTAGATACCACTCTGCCTCTACTTCAGGCGGGACGTTTCTCGCCACCTATAATGCCCTTCAATCCGAATTGAGCAAAGGAAAAAACTATGAAAACAAGAATGAACTGGCCGGTTGCCATCGCCCTACTGCCCGCACTTGGCATCGTCAGCGTATGTTCCGCGCCTGCGCACGCCGACCATGGTGGCTCAAACGCCACAGCGCAGAGTCGTGTGCGCATCAGCCTCACAGGCGCTGCAATCGCCCGCGTCACACCAGAAGGACATGCAGAGTTTCGTTCCGCTGGTGCACAACGCCAGCTAAACGTCGAGGTCGAAAAAGTGAACTTGGCAGACGGAACCGTGCTCACGGTCAACGTCAATGGTTCCACTGTCAGCACGCTCACGCTAAAATTGTGGCGGGGAGCAGCAGAGATCAATACAAGCAACGGCGCGTCAGTTCCCGTCATTCATAAGGGCGACGTCGTCACTGTCGTCAAGGCAGATGGCACCGTCATTGAGCGAGGAAGCTTCTGATTCTAAGCGGGGCAGAACAGGATGACAAATCGTAAGGCGGGGCCAGAGATGGTCCCGCCTCCCACACTGATGTCAAATCGTGTCTACATCGAATCCGCAAGTGTCGTGAGCATTTCGGAGGGACGTGCAGAGGACTACATGGGCGGGACAAGACCGTCCTTGCCGACCAGCACCCGCTCGCCTGAGACAGTGCCACCCGCTCCGCGATGGCCGAAGACGACAACATGCGCGCCGGCAGTGAGCTGCGACATTTGACCTGGCGCGAACGTCACGAACGGAATCCCTGCTGGGAGAGTAAGCTTCTGCGTCCCCTTGCCGTTTCCATCCTTGAACTCCAGCGTCAGCTCTGAAGTTCCAGCGCCCTTGACTGTGCCATTCGTCATTCGTGAGCCCGAGGCTGTGCCGTTCGTCATGCGAGCCGTGCCGTTGGTCATGCGGGAACTGGAGACGGAGCCGTTCGTCATCCGTGCCGTGCCATTCGTCATTCGAGAGTGACCGGTCGCGCCATTGGTCATTTTGGATGCGCCTGCCCCTGGCAGATCCCAATCATAGTTGCCCTCGCCCGCGCCCCGCGCCGCCTCCGGAAAGACGACGACCTCGCGGGCTTGGCGCGAGCCGCCGGGGCCGGGGACGGATGCGATGCCGAGGAATACGCCCTCCTTGACCTGCGCGCGATCCGACGGAATGACGCTCACGACTGGCGTCTTCTCGGGGAGCTGCACACGAACAGCACCCGAAGCAGATTTGACGGTCAGAACTCCCCCCGTGAGGCTCTGAATGGTCCCGCGCACATGGATCGTGCCAGGCGCGGGAGGTGCCGCTAGCGTCATGGATGCGGCGAGCATGCTCACCGCGAGCGCGGCGCTGTTAATAATCAATGTTTTCATGGTTTTCCATTTTGCATCTGAAGTCCCATTGACTTCAATGAAACAAATCAAGCTTCGACTGCAAGTCTCTGAGTGGACTGCCGGAACAGCTATATTGACGATTTGTGAACGTAAGAGGTTGCAGGTTGGTCCTTCATTCCACCCCTGAAAGGGCGGTGATCCCTCCAGGCCATATGCTTGGCCTCTGGCGGCGCCTGCCTCCTCCGAAAGCTCGACCTTTATACAGCGTCCTGGATTGCCTGTTCCATGCTCATCGCCGCTCCCTCGCGGCAAGCTAGTTCGAATTGCTCCTGAGTCAGATTTGAGCGAGCAGCAGTGACGAAGCCGTCCTGGATCTTCTGCTCCTCTGGCAGATGAGGGGAGGAGAGCGTTTCACGCAGGGCGTTTTCGAAGGCGAAAATGCGCATGGCCCGCTCCCAATTCCCTAGATCCGACGCCACTCTCCCCAGTCCCTCCAGGCACTGCGCCACCAGGCGCATATCTCCCAGTTCTGCCACGATTTCGAGGGCTTCGGCATGGCAAGCATGCGCATGGATGAGCTCGTCGGATAGTCTCGCCACATCCCCTAAATTGTCCAGCGCTTGCGCGGCGGTATGTCTGTCTCCCAATTGGCGGCACAGGTCCAGCGCCTCCTCGCTGAAGGCTCTCGACGCTGCATAGTCTCCTTGAGTGAGCGCGGTGTACCCCAAACACACTAGAGCAGACGCGAGAGTTTTGCTGTCGCCGCTGGCTCGCGTCAACTCCATGGCTTCCTCATGCAGAGCCCGTGCTCTTTTATAGTCGCCCGACTGATGGGCCACCAAACCGAGATTAGACAAGGCGACAGTGATCCCGCGCGCATTGCCCAGACCCCGCCGGATCGCCAAACTCTTCTCCATAAGCGACTGGCCGCTCCTCCGCAAGCACAAGGCTCTTGTCCGCAAGACCCGTCAGCAGATCGAACACCTCCCACTCCTCAATTCCATTGCCTGCGGCGACCTGCTCCGCCGCCGAAAGCGTCCAACCTCCCATGAACGCGCACAGCCTGCAGAGCAGCAGCCTCTCCTGCCCGCCATAATCTCCCTCTCTCTTCCAACAAACGAGGTGAGCTGTTGCGGCAGGTTGTTGGGCAGGCAATCGAGTGTCTTCAGGGGCGGGAAGAGCGAGGGAAGCGGGATGTTGGAGCTAAAAGACGTGCTCGCGGCGTCCCAGGTCGCGAAGAGTGTGGGCGCCGAGGTCGACCAGTGCAGCGCCTGCGGGTAGGTATTCCGCGCACAGGTCGTAGGCTACATTCGAGAGGAGCGTTTGCCCGCCATGCCCGGCGGACAGGAGGCGGGCAACTCGGTTGAGAGGTGGCCCGAAATAGTCGCTTTCGCGCGTCTCCGCTGCCCCCGTGTGGATGGCCATGCGCACCCAGAGCACGACAGGTTCAGGCCATGCTTCTGATTGCAGTGCCCTCTGGGCGGCAAGGGCGGCGCTGATGGCATGCGGGGCTGTGGAGAAAGCTGCGCAGAAGGCATCGCCCATGGTCTTGAAGACGACGCCAGAATTTTCCTCGATGGCTTGCCGCAGAAGGATATCGTGCCGAAGAAGAACGGCGGACATGGCCTGTGGATGCTCCTCCCATAGTCGGGAGCTGCCCTGTATGTCCGTGAAGAGAAAAGTGATGGTTCCAGAGGGAAATTCGTGCATGGCAGGGCTCCGACCACGGTTGACAGCAGTGGGTCGAGGCTAGATTCGCCATTTCTGATGCAATACCTGCTTCGACCGAGGAGAGTCCATAGTCTCCGTGAAAAACCAGAGATTTCAAGGGCATTGAAAGTGAATCTCTGCTTCGGAGCATAGTCTCTTCACGACAGGGCATAGCCTCCCGGAATGGCTCTTCCACCTCAGCCTTTACGCTTTGGAATTTCCCCAAGCCTCATTCGACGCAGGATTCTGCTTTTTCATGCTGAATATACGGCTCATAAGTCCTGCTATGCAAACGACTTCGGGTGCTTGCACTCTCGATATAGGTGAGGCTTCAACTTCTATGCTATTGGAAGTAAGAGCGGGGAGGCAAGCATATCATTCAAAGTAGATGGGGGCTCGAACTAGAAAAGAGACGCCATTGGCCAGGCCACTGAATGCGAGAAGGACCCACATTTCTGAAAGCCCCACCGTGAACGCACGGAGTTGAGGAGAGTTATGAACAGAGCATCTTCATGCAAAAGTCTGATTGCGCTTTCGTTGGCGGTATGCGCTCTGCCGGCCCATGCGGGCGACACGCTCGTCATGAATGGCAAGACTGTCTCTGCCGACGTTCGACTGATCGGTGGCAGCCCTTATGTAAAGATCGAGGATATCGCCAGGGCGCTCGGCCTGGTCGTAACCAAGCGAGCTGGCGGCAAGTACGAGATCACGAAGGCAGGCGGAGCCAATCAGGTGAAGGGAGTGGCGGAGGGCAAAGTAGGGGATATGCTCTTCGACGGACGATGGCGCTTTCAAGTAGTGAGCGTTCAGACGCCCGACTCATACACGATGAAGACCCCGTCCTCTGAGCCGACCTCCTATCCCGCCGACACGCTAAATTATGATCGAACGACGCATGCCGTGGGGGCGAAGCCTGGCTACAAACTGGTGGTGCTCGCCTGTGTACTTGCCAACGGCCAAAAAACCACGCAGACATTCTGGCTTCGCCCCATCGCAGGGAGGAGCATTAACAACGCTCTAGCAGACAACGAGGGCGGATCACATGTTCCAGTCGGCTACGATCTGGAGGGCGCGCCCATTCAGAGCAAGCCTCTGCTGCCCGGCGCCAAGCTCTCCTTCTCCATCCTGTTCGTCGTCCCGCAGGCGACGGTTGTGAAGGACCTGGTCTTCACACTTACCAACAACGACTCACAGGGAACCAACGATGTGCGCGTCTCGCTAAAGGGGGAGTAGTTAAGGGCTTCATGCCGCCGAATTGCCAACTAACATAGTGTGACTGCAAGGCGACCGAATTTAATCGGGGTGAGGCATGATATCGTCTCTCATGCCGGTGATCTGGCGATTACGGCAAATACTCGATGAGGGACCGCGATTTCCGATGCGGGGAACCCCGTCTGGAGCAGCTCCTTCAGTTCCTGATCGAACGCCGCTACCCCCTCAGGAGGCAGGCTCGCGCTCACTCCGGCACTGGCTCTGATTCTGCCTCTCCAGCTGTCGGGCGTGTAGGAGATGGAGACATCGTAGGAGAAGCTTTCGATGTCCAAATAGCCAGCCTCGGCGACATCTCTCAACCACTGGCCATATATCCCACAGCCGCCAGCCATATTCCAGAGAGGATTGTGAGTCATGATCAGCCTCTCGGTCTGATCGACAAGATTGCCGGTCAGCGGCAGCCAATCCAGGTGCGCAATGACGAGCAGACCGCTGGGAACGAGAATGCGCTTGATCTCCTCCACGGCTACGGGACGATTGAACCAGTGCCAGCACTGCCCGGCCGTGACCGCATCCGCGCAGGCGTCCGGCAAGCCTGTCGCTTCTGCGCTAGCGAGACGGTACTCGATGTGAACGGAAGCCTGCTCATCAAGGAGGCGGGCTTCATCTAGCATTGTCTGAGACGGGTCGATCCCAATCACGCGGCATCCTTGTGATGCAAAACTGCGTGCCAACGTGCCCGTCCCGGTGCCAATATCTACAATGCGTTGCCCCGCATTCCCCACTCCGAAGTGTGCAAGTCTCTGAAAGAAAGAGTGTGGAAAGCCCGCGCGATGCCGCGCGTAGTCCTTCGCAGTTCTGCCAAAATCTGCCTTCACGGGCTAGTCCTTTCGCATTGGTTACACTCCGCTTCTCCGCTTTCACGACGGGCTGCGCGTCCGCTGTTTTGCCGAAATGGATTTAACGACGAGACGGCCAGGGAGCACTCCAGATAATGGCAGTCCCGCCTCCAGAGCGAGGCCAATCAATGTTACTACGGCTGGCTCATCGATGTCCTCCGCTGACTTCAAGACGAAATGTCGAGCGACATTCCCGGTTCCACTCAGCCTCTTCTCCGGATCCGGCAAGCTTGCTCCACGGAGGAAGAATACGCTCACCCAGCGCGGATAGAGCGC
>JANXLO010000173.1 GCA_025355115.1 Chthonomonadaceae bacterium | reverse complement strand
ACACTGCGCAATTCAGTTTTTTTTCACTTGCGCCACTGCTGGCTGCCGACGCGATGGAAAAATCCCTTCAGGGCAAACAAGACGCTGCTCTCGAATCCGCGCTGGATGAGCTGGAGTTGGGCGAGAGAATAGCGGGATCGGGAACGTTCCTCGGCACGATCGCGGGCGAACTCTGGCAGGCGTTCGGCCGGGAAATCATTTGGCATCTCCTGCCTTCCATGACGGCGGATCAGGCTGAGAAGGCAGCTCGACGAATGGAAACTATCGCATCGCTCCATACACCTTTCACGCATATCGTTCAGTTGGAAGCCAACTCCGGCATTGCCCAGCGCGTCAACTACATGCGCTCCCCAAACTGGCGTTGGCAGCTCGCTTCAGAGATGCTGCCGAGGAGCACCAGGACGTGGGGGAAGCAGGCAGCAGTCACCCTCTACCTGCACCTGTATAGCAACAGGAGGATCATCGCGGACTATCAGGCAACCGCGAAACGTGCATTGGACCTTTCGCGCCTGCCTTACAGGGAACAAACTGACATTTCAGACGAAGCTTTGGATCCGTTGAATGAGAGGACATTCACCAGCAATAGTGCACAACATTTCCACGATGCTGAGCCCGAGGCACAGATCGCTCTCCTTGAGACTGCCCTGGCCCTTCACGCCCACTTTTTGCAAAAGGGCAAGTATCCAAATTCTTTGAAGGATCTCTGCCCGGAGTATCTCTCAAGGGTACCGGAAGATCCTTTTCAGCCAGGAACACTGCTCCAGTATCGCCCTAACTTGCAGTTCAGACTGCCAAACGGGGTAATCGCGAACATGTATCCAACGCCAGTCGATCTTCGATGCACACTCTACTCGGTTGGCCCAGATGGGAATGATCAGGGAGGCGCGGCTGTCGCGACCAAAAACGGCGATCTCGACGATCCGAGCTACACCGTCATCCAGAACTCGAAAGGCGATATCGTGGCGGGCGTCAACATGTAAATCCTCACAATAAGGCGCTTGAAACGAGACAACAACGCGCTCCTCCTGATGCAATCATGCTCAGAAGGGGCGTATTGCTTTTTGCAGATGGCTGCTCCATTCATACTGATCACTTGAAAAGTAAACGGGCTTATGTTACAATTGCTCTCACGCATGGCCCAGCAATGCCAGAGCCGCAAGGCCTATCGGTTTGATCAGTCAGAGGAAGAATTCAGTGCAGACGAAGCTTAATCTCATCGAGAGTCATCCTCTTCTGGAGGGTTTGAGTCCGAGTGAAAAGCGCACGCTCGCTCATGTCCTGACGCCCGTGCAGTTTGCGCAAGGCGCGACCATATTTTCCTACGGTGATCCAGGCGACAGCCTCTATTTTCTCTGCTCGGGGAGAGTGAAGTTTTTTCACACGAACGACGTTGGGGAGATTATCCCGCTTGAGGAGATCGGTGTCGGAGGAATTTTTGGGGAGGTTGCCGTGCTCAGCGGCGGCAATCGCTCGGCGACCGCGATAGTCACCGAGGATATGACTGCGCTCGCGCTTAGGCGCAATGATCTCCACGTACTGTACGAGCACCCGGAGGTCATTCGAGGGCTCTTCATCGACATGGCCCGCCGCCTGCGCCACTCAGGAGATCAGCTCCGCTACTCGTCAGTGAGCAATGCCAACGACGAAATCGCCATGCACCGCACTCCTCTGGAGAAAGGGATACTGCGCCTCTCAAAGCTGTGCGGCAGCCTGCCATTTCTACTTGCCAACGCCTGCGTCTACTTGCTCTGGGTCATCCTCAATGCGTCCGCCGGTCATGTTAAGGCCTTCGACCCCTACCCCTTCAACCTGCTCGCTCTGCTCATCGCAGTCGAAGCCATGTGCTTTTCGATTCTCGTCCTAAAAAGCCAGAGCGTAGAGGCCGACGACGCAGCTATTCGCACCAACATCGAATTTAAAAACGCTGAGGAGCGCCATCGCTTCCTCCGCCAGGAACTAGAGCGTCTCCGCACCGATCTGTTGACGCAAAACCACACCGTCAACAGCGACGGTACTTCCTAAACGAAGCAGTGACGCTCGGTTTTCTAAAAAGACTCAAGCCGCTCAGCCAGCGACTTCCGGCACCACAATGTCCTCGGGCTCGATAATCACGATCTCCCCGTTCTTATAGGCAACGACATACTGCCCTTTCTCCTTGTGGCTGCGCATTGCTTCGGCAACGCCTCGGCGCATCGCTAGGATTACTTGTTCATTATCATCGAAGTCCACAGTGGTTACTTGACAATGATCTAGCTGAACTGCTGTTGGATTTGGTTCCATAGCTCCTCCTTTTGCACATTCTGAATTCCGTAAGCGATGAGAGGCATCGTATCAGAAAGTGAGTTGTCGAAAAAACGCCAGGTGCTTGCTAGGGGTCGGTAAAGATTGAAGAAATTTCGCAGTCCCGACTCGTACCGGCGCTTTGTAACATCTGGTATTGCAGTCTCATTTCTTCAGCATCCGCTTTTCAAGCTGGAAAATGTATTCACTCACTGGATAACATCAAACTGGCAACCGAGCGCAAAATTAGCTAATGGTACCTATTGTACCCGTATGTGAGATAGGATGGTGAAACGCGCCCCCGCCCGGTTGACCGGATGGGGGCGCGTTTGCTGTGCGAGACTTCTGCGAAGGCAGAGACTTACATGTCGTAGTCCATGCCGCCGCCGTGTCCGCCGCCGCCCGCAGGAGCCGAGGATTTCTTCTCGGGCTTCTCGACGACAAGGGTCTCGGTGGTGAGGATGAGGCTGGCGATGGAGGCCGCGTTGGTCAGAGCCGCGCGGGTGACCTTGACGGGGTCGATGACGCCCGCTGCGATCATGTCGCCGTACTCTTCGGTCGCGGCGTTGAAGCCGTGGCCGACGGGCAGGCCCTTGACGGTGTTGACGACGACGCTGCCTTCGAAGCCCGCGTTCTCCGCGATCTGGCGAAGGGGCTCCTCGAGCGCGCGGCGAACGATGGAGACGCCGTGCTTCTCATCGTCGTTGTCGCCCAGACCGTCCAGTGACGCCTGGATGTTGATGTAGGCGACTCCGCCCCCGGAGACGATGCCCTCTTCGACGGCTGCGCGTGTCGCAGACAGCGCATCCTCGAAGCGATGCTTCTTCTCCTTCAGTTCGGTCTCGGTGGCCGCGCCGACCTTGATGACAGCAACGCCGCCCGCAAGCTTCGCGAGCCGCTCCTGGAGTTTCTCTTTGTCGTAAGAGGAGTCGGTCGCTTCGATCTGGTTCTTGATCTGTGCGATGCGGCCCATGATGGCGGACTCGGAGCCAGCGCCCTCGATGATGGTGGTCTGCTCTTTGCCGACAATGATCTTGGCAGCGGAGCCGAGCATTGTCAGGTCGGTGTTCTCGAGCTTCACGCCAAGGTCGTCACTGATGAACTTGCCGTTTGTGAGAAGGGCGATGTCCTCCAGCATGGCTTTGCGGCGGTCGCCGAAGCCGGGGGCCTTGACGGCTACGCTGTTGATGATGCCGCGGATCTTGTTGACAACTAGGGTGGCGAGAGCGTCGCCATCCACGTCCTCAGCGATGATCACGATGGGCCGTCGGGACTGGGCTACCTTCTCGAGCATGGGAATCAGGTCGGCGGCTGCGCTGATCTTCTTCTCATAGATGAGGATGTAGGGGTTCTCGATAACGGCTTCCATTCGCTCTGGATCGGTGACGAAGTAGGGGGAGATGTAGCCTTTGTCGAACTGCATTCCGTCCACGAAGTCGGTGTAAGTCTGGAGGCTCTTGCTCTCCTCGACGGTGATGACGCCGTCCTGACCGACCTTCTCAATCGCATCCGCGACGAGCTGACCGATTTCGGGATCGTTGCCGGAGATGGAGGCCACGGAGGCTACCTTCTCTTTGTCGCCCTTCACTTCGACGGCGAGATTC
>JANXLO010000138.1 GCA_025355115.1 Chthonomonadaceae bacterium | reverse complement strand
CGAGGCACTTCGTCTGGCCGATGTGGAGAGGGGTCGCAAAACAGAAGTTGTCGATGTCAACAAAACATTGCCCCCCATCGTCGTGATACAGTCTCCAATGAATAATGCCGAGCAGTCTGTGGCATCGGTGACCGTCCGATTCGCAGTGCGTGTCCCTGCCGATGCTCCACTCCTTTCCGCCCGCGCCTACATCGATGGACGACCGGTCGGGAATGCCCGTCGGATTCAGGAAGTTGCCAACGTCGCTGCCGCTGAGACTATGCAGACACTGGAGGTCACGTTACCGGAGCGCGACTGCGAGCTCTCCATCATCGCAGAAAACAAAAATGGGGTCGGTGCGCCAGCTGCCATCAAGCTCCACTGGAAGGGCCGCGCCGCGGTCGATATCACCAAGCCGAAGCTCTACGTCCTCGCTGTCGGCGTCAGCAAATACAAGAACCCGGCCTACACTCTCGATTATGCGGCAAAAGACGCCACCGACTTCGCGACCGCGCTGCAGATGCAGAGCGGAAAGCTCTATCGCGAGGTCGAAGTGCGACTTCTTACGGACGATCAGGCTGGCAAAGAGGGGGTGCTGGATGGGCTAGAGTGGATCCAGAAGCAGACCACCTCCCGTGATGTCGCCATGATCTTCCTCTCTGGACACGGCATTCGTGACGGAAGCGGCGACTACTACTATGTGCCGTATAACTTCGAGCTGGAAAAGAAGCGTAGCACAGGCGTCCTTTTCTATGAAATTGAGAAAACCATACGTGACATAGCAGGCAAAACCCTTTTCTTCGTGGATACATGCCACTCGGGCGGAGCAGGCGGCAAATCCAGAGCAGTGGAGCAGGACATCGTCTCAATCGTAAACGAACTTTCCAGCGCGGAGAATGGAGCCATTGTCTTTGCCGCATCAACCGGCAAGGAGTATGCCCTTGAGGATGCGAAATGGGGACATGGAGCCTTTACCAAAGCGCTGTTGGAGGGTCTGGCGGGAAAAGCGGATCTAAAGGGCGATGGTCGAGTAACGGTGACGAGCCTCGACTACTTCCTCGCCGAGCGTGTAAAGGAGTTGACAGGCGGTAGCCAGCATCCTACGACCACAAGGCCGCCCTCTGTCCCCGACTTCCCGATTGCCTTCGTGAAGTAGGACCACCCCAGGCCCTCAGTCCTCGTGGCGGTTTGAGGGCCCTTGGGTTGAGCGCTCAAGGAGGAGATGCCGCTCGGCAGGGGGAATGAGAGGCGAACTATCTCCGAATTCCCCTGCTGCAAAGGACACGTCAA
>JANXLO010000537.1 GCA_025355115.1 Chthonomonadaceae bacterium | reverse complement strand
CTTCTACAAGTGAGGCGCCCTTATGCTACCGTCGCCCATGACCGAAGCTCACAAACGCGCGCTACTGGTCGCCTACTATCTTTCGCGGTTTGATCGCAAGGGCGTGCAAGCACTGGGCTACGCATCGACCAGCGAAGCATTCGAACGATTGAGCGAACAGCTTGGCGTCAAGCAGTCTACGTTAAAGCACATGCGCGACTCATTCGACCCCTACTGCTCTCAGGTTCGGGTGGGCTGGCATAAGCGTCCAATCCTCCGTTCTCGCGCCAATGTTATACAGGCGTATGAAGCGCTGAGTGAAGCAGCGGTCGCCGAAATAGTGCGGGAGATCTTGAACAGTTCAGACCAGGCAACACGCCAGTTCATAGCCCCTCTCGGTATGGAGGAGAGAAATCTCGATTTTGAAATCGATCAAAATAGTGCATTTGCCAATCGCCTTAGGACTGGAGAGACAGCGGAAACTTTCTTCATGAACCAGTATCCTATGCTTGATAGATTTCAGGGCAGCATACTTGAGGACACCCGTAAACTCGGGATTGGCTTCGATTTCCGCGCGAACTTTCCCTCCACGTATCAGGCAATCGAGGTAAAAGGAGTTCGGGAAGCGCATGGCTATGTATCGTTCACAGATAAAGAGTGGTCAGTCGCCCAAATCCTGAAACAGAACTATATTCTGGCACTCGTCCGCTCTTTGGACCACAAGCCTTTGCTAGAACTGATGCCAAACGCCACTATTCATCTAACGGGCAAAATGCGCGCTATAGAATCTGTCTCTGTGTCCTGGAGTGTCAAAGTGTAATCGACTCTTTCAACACAGTCCATTGTCGTAAAAAAACGGTCATGAAGCAAGCTCAGCCTGGGATGAGGTCACTGAGTGGAGGCAGTCGATGCGGCCAAAACTGCCCGGTAGGCGCGTCTTATTTTGCGGCGGGCGGGCGTGAGGTCTCGGCCTAAATTGTGCTCTCAGATGCGGACGGGTGTAATGCCGAGGGCTTTCAGGTCGCGGTTGTTCTCGCGGTCTCGCTTATGGTTTCGGTTGATCTTCTTCGACCAGTATTCGCGATTGTTGACGGGCATGATGAAATGGCGCGGGCAGCGATGAAAGAAGCACCCGTCGGCAAAGACCGCGAGTTGAAGCTCCGGGAGGTAGAAATCGGGCTTTCCGGGCAGTGCTGTCGACCGTTCGACAATGACGGCATCGGGGAACATTGTGCAAAGAAGTGCTCCCAGCCGCACCTCCGGCTTGGTGCCGAACGAGCGCACACGGGACATATTATAGCTTCTCTGCTCAGGCGTAATTCTTTCTGGCATGGCTGTATTCCGAAGTGAAGTTCTACTGACGGAAATCGACCTGGTCTTTTGGGTCAAACGGCTCGCGTTGCAGACATTTCGCGGTGTACTAGTTCGCTCCATTATCGAAGAGCAGCCGCCTATGGCATTCGAAGCCGCTTACTCATTTACGATTGCGCTGGGCGTACGACGAGAGTGACATAGCTACTGTTGCATGAATTGCATGGTGAATTTTACTGCGCATAGATGTGAATACTTTGTCATGTTCTGCGGGAGTTGAGGCAGGAAGTCGGGCAATCTGCGTCGAAAGAAGCCCTGAAATTCACTTCGCAGAGGAGAACCGACAATGAGAGGTTTTGGCAAGGCAGTGCTGCCCGCTCTCGGGCTTCTGAGTTTAGGGCTGTCAGCAGCGGCGCAGCAGACAGACGCGCCCTATCATGGCCGCAAAGCCTGGACAGTGGAGAATGAAAAAGTCAAAGTGATCGTCGTGCCGGGAGGCGGGCATATCGCAAGCATCACTCTGCGCACCGGCACTGGAGCGAACCTCAATCCACTCTGGCTGCCCCCGTGGCCCAGCGTCGAGCCCGGCGGCTGGACGAACGGCAAGTACGGCGACAAGCCTGGAGCGCAGCTTCTCTGTTCAATCCTGGGCCAGAACCTCTGCCTGGACTTCTTCGGAGGGCCGTCCCCCGCCGAGACAAAGGCGGGAATTCCCGCCCATGGCGAAGCGCCAACCATCAACTGGACCGCCGTGCAACGGAGCGCTGGTAAACTAACGTACACCACTACCCTGCCGAAAGCGCAGATGAAGGTCACCCGCACCATCTCCCTCACCCCCAACTCCTCCGCCCTCTGGATCAAAGAGACCGCCGTGAACATGACGGATTTCGACCGCCCCATCGGGTGGAATCAGCACGTCACCCTCGGCCCGCCGTTTCTGGAGGAAGGCGCTTCCTTCTACGACATGAACGGAACCTGGAGCATGGTCGATCCAAAGGAGTTCAGCAAGGGACAGCGGCTGAAGCAGGGCGCGGAGTTCGACTGGCCCAACGCCCCCTCCTCAAAAGGATCCGATCTGGTCGACCTTCGCGAGTGGCCACGAGGCCAGAAATCCAGCGACTTTACTGCCACTATAATCGACCCGTCTGCGAAATGGGGCTGGTTCACGGCGGTGAACACCAAAAAGCACCTGATTATCGGCTACATCTGGCCTCGCGCCGACTGG
>JANXLO010000122.1 GCA_025355115.1 Chthonomonadaceae bacterium | reverse complement strand
GAAGTTTTTGCCATCGCTGTAGATGGAGCGGCTGCCGATAGGAGTCTGAAAGAAGAGATAGAGCTTGTTGGGCCTCTGTATCTTCATGACAGATGAAGAGCCGATGTGCTTGACCGTCTGTCCCGCGGTGTTGAGCATCAGCGTGTCGACATTCGCCTGCCCGGCATAGCTGTTGAAAGACTGGTAGTTCAGCATGGTCCGCACCAGAATCGCTCTGCCGTCCTGAGTCTGTGCGGGGGCAACGGCTTTCGAGGGAGGCGCAGGCTTCGCCTGCCCGGCGGGCAGGGGCTTTGCCAGCTTGGGCGTCTGGGCGTGGGCTGCCATGCCGCCTGTGAGTAGCGCAGCGCAAATCGGAATGAGGGAGAGCAGACGACAGGCGCCGAACAGTCCCGAACTCAGCGTAGGAAGGCGCATGCAGCGGCCTCGAAAATGATTCATTTTATCTCCCGCGAATGCTCCGTGTGCCTGCCCTGCGAAGAGCCAGATGCCCTGGTTGTCGCCTTGCTGAAACAGTTCGATACTCCGTTCAGTATAACAGACAGAAGGGAACGGCGTCAACCTGTTCGTCTTGGAGCAGAAGTTCGACGCAGCGATCCCTTCTGTTCCGGGAGTGTTCGACATGAAATTGCCGCTGGAAAAACTGATCGAGCATGAAGCGGCTTATCTGGGCATGGCCTCTGCAGCCGAAAAGACCGCCTGTGCCTGGTACATTCATCGCCCTGAGGTTCCTGAGTGGCAGGACGCCAATCGCGCCCTGAGGCTGCGCGACGACGGGCGCGGGCCGGACATCGCGGCGTGTGAGATCGTCGAGACGATGCGGGGCCGGGGCATGCGTCCAACGGCGGATGTGGACTCCATCGCGGAAGCGCAGGGGCTAGGGATCGCCCTGCGCCGACTGGGCCTGATGCCGGTGACAAAGAGCTGGCTGCTGATGCGTCATGCCGTTGACGCTGCGCTAGCCCTGCCGGAGCGCGGAATCGAAGTGCGCTCCGTGGCCAGGGAATCGGAAGAGGCGCAGGAGTGGGTGGAGGTGGTTATGAGCGATGAGGACGAACCGGAGACCGCCGCGACCTGGCGAGCCGTGGCGGAGATGGAGGCAAACTATCCGCCCTGCCGCCTCGTGCTTGCCTATATGGACGGCCGAGCGGTCGGAGCGTGTGACCTCTTCTCGCAGGACGGCTGGGGCCGCATCGACAGCGTGGTCGTCCGTCCGGAGGTCAGGCGGCGCGGCGTAGCCTTGGCCATGGTAGCGCGGGCGGTGACAGAGTCGAAATCGCTGGGAAATGACGTCACCTACCTAACCACGGAGGGCGGAGGGGCGGGCGAGCAGGTCTATCTGCGGCTGGGCTTCGAGACGTGGGGAGTGAACGTGATGCATCGGCATCTGGCTTGACTTTGCTCCGCTTTTCTACTACAATAGTGAACAGTTCGGCGGCAGAGGAGAGACGGCGCATGAAGCGGATAGTGAGCATTAGCCTCGGCTCGTCGAAGCGCGACAAGAAGGTAAACGCGGTTTTTTTTGGCGAAGAGTTTGAGATAGAACGCATCGGTACCGACGGCGACATGCAGAAGTTTCGCGACATCGTGACGGAGCTTGACGGCAAGGCCGACGCATTTGGGGTAGGCGGCACCGACATCACCCTCTCCGCAGGCAACCGAAAATACGTTTTTCGGGAGATTCTCCGCCTCATGGACGGCGCGAAGAGGACGCCGTTCGTGGACGGAAGCGGCCTCAAGCACACGCTGGAGCGCAGGACGGTCGCCTATCTGCAGGAGCAGGGCATAGTAGATTTTCGAACGAAGCGGGTGCTGCTGGTCAGCGCGGTAGACCGATTCGGAATGGCGGAGGCTCTGGCAGGCGTGGCGAAGTCGATCGTTTTCGGCGATCTGCTGTTTGGGCTGGGCATGCCGATTCCCATCCGCTCCTGGAGCACGCTGCAGTCGCTCGCCAAGGTGATGCTGCCTGCGATCGTGCGTCTGCCCTTCAAATGGTTCTACCCAACAGGCGAGAAGCAGGAGCTCAACACCCCGACGCACTCGAAATATTTTGCGGAGGCAGACGTCGTCGCCGGTGATTTTCTGCTCATCAAGCGGTTCATGCCGGAGAATATGCGCGGCAAGATCGTCTTCACGAACACCACAACGGAAGAGGATGTCGCGGAGCTGAAGCGGCGCGGAGTCAGTCTCCTCATCACGACGACCCCCGTCTTCGAGGGCCGCTCCTTCGGCACCAACGTCATGGAGGCGGTCCTGGTAGTCCTGCTAGGCAAACACCCCGAAGCCCTGACGCCCGAGGACTACTTCAATAAACTGGAGGAGCTGGGCTGGAAGCCCCGCGTCCAGGAACTGAACCCCAGCCCTGATCCGAAGGCGCCGCTGGCCGCGGCGCGGATCTGAGAAAACCAAAAGATCTTCGGTTTGCCAGGAAGGCTCTCATGACTAAATTTTCCGCGCGTGTCCATGTCTTGCTGGCCCGAGACGCGCCGACGGGCCTAATAATCCGACGAGGCCCCTCGAAGTGGGCCTGCACCATTGGATGGGATCGCGATACAGACACGTTCGCCGTCGGCCAGTGGCTTCACGGCAGAATTTACGAGCGCCGCTCCGATCTCTCTCCTGACGGCAGGCACTTCCTCTATTTCGCTATGAACGGACGCTGGGAAACGGAATCACACGGCTCGTGGACTGCCCTTTCCCGGACGCCTTATCTCAAAGCAATCGGAATGTGGCCGAAGGGCGATTGCTGGCACGGAGGGGGCCTATTCGATGGCAACGACCGCTATTGGCTTGATGGGTCTTATGACAATCCGCCGCTCTGTGTACCCTCCGCCCTGAAAAGAATCGCCACCTGGCGCAAATCCTGGAGTTATAGAGCGGTCACTCCAACTGTTTACGATCTCAGACTAACGCGCGACGGCTGGACTTGCAAAGGCAGCGCAGGGAACGAAAGCCATAGCGAGAGCGCGATATTCGAAAAGTGGATCGGCGGCATTTGGGTGCTGAGGAAGCACACGTACGCGCAGGGCAAAGGACGCATTGGAACCGTTGGCGACTTCGACTCTCACGAACTCATGAACAGGAAAACTGGCCAAAGGATCGATGGATCAAAGTGGGAGTGGGCGGACTTCGATAGATATCGTCTGGTCTTCGTGGAAGCCGGCAAGCTGTTCGCCTCCCGTTTCGAGCGTGAAGGCATGGGCCCGACAGTCGAGCTCCACGATTTCAACTCCATGAAGTTCGAGGCTATCTCCTCTCCCTACTGAGTGAGAAGCGATCCTGGCGCCGTCCCGGGTTCGCTGAATGACAAAAAGCGCGTTCAGCCAGAAGATGGGATGCCTGTTCAAGCAAGCCGCATAGGGAACAATGCAAGCTGGAGCCACCGGCAATTCAGCCCAATCTTTGCGCGATTTTTGGGACAATGATAAGGACGCTGGCTATGACAACCTTTAAGCGCGAGGATGTCATCCTAGTCGGAAGTGCGTTCAGCGGCTCCGTGGGCTGCTGAAGACTCCCTGCGACTGTGCTCAGCATCGACAGATTCAATTGAGGTTCCGACTGGAGTTTTTATGGAGCAGTTTGCCTTCATCATTCACCCGATTGACGCAAAGCGAGATGTGAGCCGCAAATACCCCTTCGCGAAGCACCTTCCGACGTCCCTGATCGAGTGGTACATCAAGGGGCGCGATCCCATCGTGGTGGCGGAGATGGTCGGGATACGCTCGAAGATGGGACGTGAGGCGAAGGGCTGGATGATCGCATGCCCGCTCACGCCGCGCCAGATGCTCACGCTGCCGATCGATTTCGTCTGGGGCAAGCTTCAGAAATGCGGCGAGATCGCGCAGGAGAAGGGCGCGAAAATCCTGGGGCTGGGGGCGTTCACATCGGTGGTAGGGGACGGAGGCGTGACGCTGTCGAAGCGCCTGCCCGG
>JANXLO010000113.1 GCA_025355115.1 Chthonomonadaceae bacterium | reverse complement strand
CGCGGGGACCTCCTTCGGATCACGCCCCATCAGCCGGTAGGTCCTTCCGTCGACGCGGATCATGCTCGTCAGAGACTGCTCGCGGTGGGTCCAGTGCCGGGTGACATCGTCGGTAAGATTAGTCGCCTCCGACCAGATGCTAAGGTAAGGATTGAAGGTGACGAGCGGCACCGCAGGCGGGCGGAAGGCCGACTGCGCCGTGGCTCCAACTCCCGTTAACCCCATCAGAGCACCGATGCCAAGCAGACCTGCTAGAGCCTTCAAATTTGTGTTCATCGTTTCGTATCCTTCATGCCAGGAAGCCAGATGGGACGCGTTCGCGAAGCGCCTCTGCTCCCATAGGTCTGACAGGCATGATACCCCATAGCAGCCATCAACTCCGTCCTGTAGCGAAAGTTTTTGGACGGCAGGTATCTCAGAATCAGTGTCCCTCACGAGATCGGTAGCGGGTTTCGGAGTCGATTTATCGCGAAACATAGCGGGCATATAATCCGTAGTAATCAGCAGCGGGGATCGGGAAAGTGAAGAGAATGACGCCTATTAGTGGAAGTCTTTTGCTGCGTCTGGTGTGCCTGAGTGCGCTCGTCTCAGGCGTAGGGGGATGTGTGCGCGGAGAGCACGTGGGGACGTTGATGTCTCCCGTCGCGAGCGCTTCGCAAACGAGTCGGGCACTCACCGATGCTCATGCCGAACTGACATTGCGGACCGTGCCGCTGACGCCTTTTCAAAGGGCTATCGTTGAAAGCCTGGAAAAGCAGACGGCGGCAAACACCGTCTACGACAGCTCCTACTTTCGCGGCGGGATTCCTCCCGCCCGCCTCGGGGTCTGCTCGGATGTGGCGATTCGGGCGTTCGGCGCGGCAGGCGTGGACATCAAGGGCAAGGTGACTGCGGACATTCAGGCGCATCGTCGCCTTTACCCTCTCAAGCTTCCGGACCCCAACATCGATCACCGCCGATGCCGCAACCTCGTAGTCTATTTCCGGCGCAACGCAAAGGAGTTGCCCCTCACGGCTCCCGCCGCGCAGTGGCTTCCCGGTGACATCGTCTTCTGGAGCACGGGCGGCAAGAGCTATCTGGATCACATTGGCGTCATCGGAAATCATCTTGGGCCAAGCGGCAACGCCACCGTGGTTCAGCATCTTCCCGGCGAGCCCGTCACCGAAACTGACAGCCTGCACAAATTCCAAATACTGCACCATTTCCGCTGGCAGTAGGGCATGCACGCCGATTTTCAGCCGGTGCACCTACTGGCAAGCACCGTTGGGAGCTACGACGACAGTGCACCCTATGTGTCAAGTATGATGGGAGAAAACGATGCGAAACAGCGTGAGCAAGACCAAATCCGTGGCAATCTACCAACTCAAGATCACCCTGGAGCATATCCGTCCGCCCATCTGGCGACGTGTGCAGGTACCCGGAGCCGTTCTCTTGCCGCACCTGCACCGCCTGATCCAGACGGTAATGGGGTGGGAAGATATGCATATGCATGGTTTTCGGGTGGGAACGATTGCCTACGGGCAGCCCGATCCGGAACTCGATGACTGGATGCAGGACGAACGTCGGGTACGTTTGTCACAAATAGCACCCGATGAGAAGAGCAGATTTCGATACGAATATGACTTTGGCGATGACTGGCACCATCTCGTCGTGGTGGAGAAGATAGCCCCCGTCGAAAGGGGGAAGATCTATCCGGTCTGCCTTGCGGGAAAACGTGCCTGTCCGCCGGAGGATTGTGGAGGTCCGTGGGGATATTCCGAATTTCTGGAAGCGCTATCCAACTCCGAGCATGAGCAGCATGAAGAATTACTGGAATGGATCGGGGGCGAGTTTGATCCCGAAGCGTTTGACGTAGCAGAGGTCAACGAGGAAATACGAGCGAGGATTTTGCAGGGTCCTTAGCGTACGTTTTCGTTCCATTGATTGTCAGACCCCGAAGGAGACAAGAATGCCACCCCGTCAATATGCCAATCGTGCGGCCCAGCAAGCGGCCTGCCGTCAGCGGCAGGCTCTGTCGCAGCAGGCTCTTCTGAGCCAGAAAGGCTTACCGCCTCTACCGGCGATCCCGACCCTTCCCGGTCACGTCCGGTGGCGAGCGATGATGGCCGGAGCGCAGCTTCTGCTCTCGGAGGCTGCCTTGGAGATGCAGTCTTACCATGATGCTCGCTCGGAGGTCTGGCAGGAGAGCGTCCGAGCGGAAGAACTGTTGAGCCGACTGGAGCAACTTCAGGAAACCTTTGCGCAGTTGGAAACGATCGATTAGGTTGGCCGTTACGAGACAGAGACTGTCGTGCGCTGTCTCACAGAAACTGCGAAGCTGAGAAAATCAATCGTACCGAATTGTCTCATTGCTATTGACAAGTTCTGCACGGTGCCGTTCGTTGGCTTGACATCCGATAGGTCGGCAGATATAATAGGATACCGTCATTTGCGATGCTTGGGAGGACGGGAGTATTTTTTGACTGCTCCGATGACGCGATGCAGCGTATCGGCGTTCCAAGTGAACACCGTCCGCCTAACCACCACGTCTTTTCAGGAGGCGCACTGTCCAATGACTTTTCTGGATGTCCGCAAGGTTCGCATACTGCAGGCTATCGTCAACGACTACGTGATGACCACGAAGCCCGTCGGCTCCGAACGCCTCATCGAAGTCTACCAAATTGGATGCAAATCAGCGACTGTAAGGAATGAGATGGCGGAGATGGCGGAGATGGGCTACCTCATTCAGCCCCACACGTCCGCTGGCCGCATTCCCACCGATCGGGGCTACAGATACTACGTCGATGTTCTGATGGACGCGCCGAACGCACTGGCCGATGCCGAAGTGAGGCAGGCGCAGGCGGGGAACCAAGAGGGGGCCTGTGAGATCGAGGAGATCATCGCGCAGACCTGCCGTGTGCTTACGGGCCTGACCAACTATGTCTCCCTCGCGACCGATCCCGATACGGACAGCACCTCTGTCCGGCGGGTATACCTCAGCCCTGCCACGCCGCGTCAGGTTCTGCTCGTCATGCTGCTATCTACAGGGCACGTTGAGCATCGGCTGGTGGAGCTAGAGACAGTGCCAAACGAGACGATGTTGACGCGCCTCTCAAACTATCTGAACACGCTGGTCGCCGAGCAGGAGCTGACGCAGGTTGAGCAGGCCGTTCGGCTGCCCGAGGCCCCCGCCGAGTTGATGAACGTGAGCGCCGCCCTCTCCCGCCTCACGGGCGCTCTGGCGCGCATGGCGAACGCACTCACAGAACGCCGCGTTTTCCTCGAAGGCACAAGTCAGCTGCTGCGCCAGCCGGAGTTTCAGGACGTTCAGCGGCTCGAGACGCTTCTGAACGCGCTGGAGTCGCGCAGCGCTCTCTATGAGGCTTTGCGGCGCGCGTTGCCCAACAGCGAGATGTCCGTTCAAATCGGCGCGGAGAACATATTTGCCCCAATGCGCGAATGCAGCCTGGTCTTCACGACGTACAGGATCGGCAACCGCCCGGCGGGCTATATCGGCGTCGTCGGCCCCACTCGCATGAACTACGACCGGGCAGTGGCAGCGGTCGGCCTTATGGCGGGCAGCCTCTCCAACGTTCTGACCAGCCTTAGCGCGGCCTGATGCATCCGATGGGCCGAGCGACTTCTTCTCGAATCAAGAATGGGGCGACCGCCTGAACGCGGTCGCCTTTGCAACGCAAAATATCCCTCACAGGAGCTGAATTAACATGTCCAATGAGCATGAAATAGAGATCGACTCAGCCGTGCAGACCGCCAAATCGGACGCGGCTACGGAATCCGAATCGCCAAACGACGCCGATCTGGTTGCGGTACTGCAGCAGAAGTCTGAGCTTGAAGAGAGCCTGAAGGAGGCGGAGCAGCGGGCTCTCTACATCCAGGCCGACTTCCAGAACTACCGCCGTCGCCGCGACGACGAGTTCAAGGATCTGCAGAAATACAGCAACGGGGAGTTCATCAAAGCTCTGCTGCCTGTGCTCGACAACTTTGAGCGCGCCCTGACGGCGGCGGAGCAGAGCCGCAACTTCGATGCTCTGATCAGCGGCATCAACGGCACCCTCAAGCAGCTTCAGGCGGCGCTTCAGAAGGCGGGCGTCACGCACATCGAAGCAGTGGGCAAGGAGTTCGACCCGAAGTTTCACGACTCCATCACGAGCGACGACTGGTCGGATCGGCGGATCGAGGGCGTGCCGTTCGCGTTGCAGCCACCGCGGGGCGAAGAGCCGAACATCTTTCAATTTTACGGCCCGAACGGGATGGCCGCCGAGATGCCCAAGTCGCTGAAAATCCCCGTCGGCGCGACGGCGGGCCAGCTGCACTTCTTGAGCGGCGTCTCGGCCTGGG
>JANXLO010000108.1 GCA_025355115.1 Chthonomonadaceae bacterium | reverse complement strand
CCTCACCCTCTTGGCGATCCGATCTGTGACTGGAGCACCCTGGAGGACGGCCTCTGGAGCGGTCTGGCGGACATGGCGGAGAGAGGCGAATGCCGCATCGCGATCTGCTGGACTCACGCGCAAGGCATGCTAAAGAATGGGCTGCCGGATCTGCTGCTCGCGATCGACTGCTTTCGGGGATTGGCGGGTCAGGTCACGACGACAGAGCAGGGATTTCCGCGCCCGATGTCGCTCCGCACTTTCCTGGTTGGCGACGGCCCGAATTTTCCGCCGTGGCGGCCCCCCGCCGCGCGTCCAGAGGAACGTTAGCACATTGACCATAAAAAGCGCGTTGCCGGACTACTATCAGCTGCTGGGATTGGCCCCTTCCGCCGCGCCGGAAGAGGTCAAAAAACGCTACCGTGAGATGGCTCGACTCTACCATCCTGACATCAATCCCAGCCCGGAAGCCTCCCATAAAATCAAGGCGATCAACGAGGCGTACCACACGCTCAACGACCCCGATCGCCGCGCGCTTTACGACGCCAACAGAATCCTGAATGAGGCCACATCTTCCCGCACCGCCGGATCAGATCGGACAGCCCCGCGATCAAGTGCCTCGGGTCCCTCTCCTGGAGCGGCAAAGCCAGCTGGAGGCAATAGGGCTACGGGTGGAGGGTCAACACAATCTCCCTACTCCTCGGGAAAGGCGGGCTACAACGGCTTCGGGCGCACCGCTCCCGATGACAGCGGAACCGCGCAACAGCACCCTGCCTCCGCCGCCCGCGACAATCGCACTGGTACACGTTCAACCGAGAAGCCAAGCCCTCGTACAGCCGTCAACTCACTGATTTCCGAAGCCCAACTGGCCTTTATCAATCGCCGCTATCGTGAGGCGGAAGTCCTGTGCAAGCAGGCCCTCGAACTGGATAAACGCAATGCCGTCATCTACGAACTGCTCGGGGATGTGTATGCCCGCAAGGGGCAGACCGACAGCGCAACGATGGCCTACTCGTATGCGATACAGTTCAATCCGCGTAACTTCAGCGTGCACGGCAAACTGGATCGGCTGATAGGCGGACACGAGCCTCATGCGGCAGGCCCAACCGTGACTCGCCATGCCCCCGCCCCGACTCCTGCCTGGGGAGGACTCGGCGATTCTCACCGTGATCTCTCCCTGCTCGCCTTCTCCGGGGTGCTCACGCTCGCGTTCTTCGGGCTCCTTTTCTCGTTTCATTTAAACCCTGGGGATGCAATCGTGATCGGCTTCCCCTGGCTGAACCTGCTGTCGCCGAACCTGCTGCTCGCTGCTACGTGCGACGGGCTTATCGGAGGCATACTGCTCTCGTTCTATGGCGGCATGCGTCCTGTCTCCGAAGAGCTGGTGCGCCGCAAGGAGACGCCATCGCAGCGCTCCGGCCCTATCTCTCTCGTGCTGCTGTTGGGGCTATTTTCCTTCGTCTTTTTCTATCTGTCGGCAGCCGTGTTCCTGGGAGTTTCGCTCATTTCTGGCAAGCTCTCGGGGTCGTTGCTGCGAGCCTATCTGGCGACCGGATCGATGATCGGGATCTTCGCGCTCGTTGCATCGGAGTCAGTGTCGCGTTTCGACATAGGGACGATTGCCACGTTTGCAGGCAACATCCTCTTTCCCGCTGTCCTGAGCGGATGGTTTATAGGCGACAAAATACGTCTCCGAGGCCGCCGCAGAAACTGATCGCCGCGAGGAAGACTACCGGGCTCAAATCTTGCTTATGCGGGACGCCCTGCGCCTGATAGAGCAGAGGGCACACAGCGAAAAGCCCCTCTCCCGTGACGGGAAAGGGGCCGATGCAAAGGGTGACATCAGCTAGCGACTGCGGAGGAAGCCTGTGGCAGCGGCTGCGCAAGAAGTCGGGCAAAGCGCAAGCGGCGATGAGATTGGCAACTGATCTGTCGATCTGCCGTGCAGTCGTCCGGAGTGATGGCTTTGCCGTCCGGGCCGAGCTTTCCAGCATGAAGCATGCAGCGGTGCAATGCTGCGATCGCGGAGCCTTCGCTGCCATCGTGGCTGATTGAAGTTGCAAGCAAGCTGGCCTGATGGAATGGACAGGGGCGGACTGTGGCGACCGTCGTGGCAGTGGGGATGGTGAAATTCGACATTGCAGTTTTCTCCTTGGGCTGTAAGTCGATTCCCGCATCGGAACCGCGTCTAAACAGTTTTATACTATGCAATAACTGTGCCAACTTAGAAAATGTTCCCGGACTGTGAAAATTATCACGATGATAGGTCAAGACAGAGTCACAGAGTAGTTGAGGAGGCGACAATTGGCAGGTGAGACAGGCAAAACTTTCGGGACTATCCCGTTGTTCGACTCTGAAATGAGCAATCTCGTGCGCGCTCCTCTTGGGGATGGGCCTGGCTGGTGGGCTGGCGCGCCGGGGGCGACATTCGACTCATTGAGCAACACTTTCTATCTTGTCTATCGGCAACGGCAGCCACGAGAGCTGGGGCGCGGCGTTGAGCTGCGAATCGCGGCTAGCGACAACGGCATCGCCTTCAACGATATATGGGCATTGCCGAAGACTTCACTCGACGCTCTCTCGCTAGAGCGCGCGACCCTCATAAGGGGCCTCGACGGACGCTGGCTGCTCTATCTTTGCTTCGTCTACCCGGCGGACGGCAGGTGGCGAATCGGTGTGGTGGAGGCCGACGAGCCGGACCGCTTCGATGTAACCACTATGCAGACGCTGCTGATCCCGGAAGAACACGGCGCGATCCGCATGAAGGACCCGAACGTCTTCCTGATCGGACGTATGTTCTACCTGCTCGCTACCTACGCGACGGAGGCGACCGAGACAGGAACGCCATTCTACCGCACCGGGGTAGCCATGAGCGGAGACGGACGTCATTTCCAGTGGATGGGGGATGCGACTCCGACCGCCCTGACTTCCCCTGCGTCACGACAAAGTCCCGCATGGGATAGTCACTGCCGGCGCGTGGGCGCCCTGGTTCCTCTGGACACGGGCGGCTGGCTCGCCTTCTACGACGGAAGCGCGTCCGCCGCCGAGAACTATGAGGAGCGGACAGGGCTGGCGCAGACTTTCGACCTGCGCACGTACTACTCCCTCACACCGGATCACCCAGCCCTCTTTTCTCCACATGCCACAGGATGCCTGCGCTTCGTGGATGTGCTCTCCGTGGGCCGGGAGCTTTTCTACTACTACGAAATCGCTCGAGCGGACGGAGCGCACGAGCTTCGCGTCAGCGTCGTCGAAAGACCCTGAGAGGACGCCGCAGGGCGTCTCTCCCATGGGCCGGTGAGTCGAAGCTACATGCCGTATATCTGCGCATAGTAGTTCCAGGTAGGATCGGACGCCATGCGGATAAAGGCGACTTGGCCCGCATGATAGTAGTCCTCGCTCGAGAAGAAGGGGACCGCAGCGCCGAGCTTTTTGGGATGGCCGAAGACGCTGACCTCGGTGTCGAGAGGCAGACTAGAATATTTGGTTTGAAGCATGGTCAGTAGCTGCGTGAAGGAATCGGCCACCAGAGCCTGAAGCTGGGCAAGATCAGTTCCTGCGTCCGCGACCGCCGCATTGACGAGAGCTTCGTAATCGGGCTCCGCGCTGGTTTCGAGGGCAGACATCCCGGCGCGGTCGTCCACAACGAGATGAATGAGCGTCTCCCGGATGGACTTGCACTCAGGGTACGGTTTCCAGTCCCACTGATCATCACGCAGGCCACCCAGGTGCTTGTGAAAGTTGCTTCGGGACTCACGTAGTCCCTCGATGAGATCGTCGAATGTGAATGCCATGTCGCTCGCTCCTTGGGTGCACAGAGATTCAAATCATCAATTTACAGTAGAACTGCGTCGGGGTATTATAGCACGCAGGCGACCTGAATGCAATCTCTTGATTTATTCATACCACCGATTTATGATTAGGAGTGACGGTTGGCAAGCTGGGAAGATTTAAGTGGCAATCAGCGGGCGGCAGTGCTGTTCGAGGAGGGGCCTGCTGCCGTCTATGCAGGCCCCGGCAGCGGCAAGACGCGAGTTGTTACGCTGCGGGCGGCCCGGATGGCGGAGAAGGGCCGAAAAGTGCTCGTCACGACCTTCACCAATGACGCCACGCAGGAGATGAAGCTACGGATTGGGCAGATTCTCGTGAAGACAACGCTCGCCAATGTCCATGTCACCACCATGCATGCGCTCTGCCTTCAGATCTTGCGTGGCGAGGGCCTGAAGTTCGCGCTTCTCACGGATGAGTTCCTGCGGCGGAGCCTCGCGGAGACAGCGCAGGCCGCCGAACTCGAGGGCGGAGTGGGCGGCTTCCTTTCGCGCCTCTCCTACACGAAGAACACAGGCGTCACCGCGGAGGCGTACAGGCACGACGGCTCCTCGGAGGATAGGGATTTCACGAAAGCCTGGCGGGCGTTCGAGAAGGCGAAGGCCGAGAAGGACATTCGTGAGTTCGACGACCTGATCCTGGACGTCTCGGCGCTTTTCAAAAAAGACGATTCCGTGCGGCTCCGAATAGCCGCTCGCTACTCCCATATCGTCGTGGACGAGTGCCAGGACATGAACTCGCCGCAGTACATCGTTGCGTTCGCGATTGCGCAGGAGCACAAGAACTTGATGCTCGTCGGTGATCTCGACCAGTCGCTGTACGGGTTTCGAGGCGCGGACACACAGACGTTTCAGCGCTTCGCCGCGCATCCCCGCACACAGGTCTTCGAACTGCGTGAAAACTATCGCTGCACCCGCTCCATTCTCACCTTCGCGGATAGCCTCATCCGACAGGACACGGAGCGGCGCGCACTCGCCTTCACCCCCACCCGTCCGGAGGGAGAGCCTGTCGTCTGGCAGCGCTACGCGGATGCGGACGTCGAGGCGCTAGCGGTGGGCGAGGAGATCTTGAATCTGGTGAAGCGCGGCGTCAAATATCAGGAGATCGCTGTGCTGTACCGGGCCAATGCACAGAGTGAGGCCCTGGAGCGCAACTTCGCGGCACTTGAAATTCCCTATACAATGCGCGAGGACGGCGATTTCTACGCCCGCAAAGAAGTACAGGGTCTGCTCGCCTATCTCAATTTTTTCGCGGGAACGCCTCCCGCTGCACAGGGTCAGGCAGAGGGAGCGCAGGCCTGCCCGGACGAGTGGTTTCTGGCGCTCATGAACGTCCCGAACCGTAAACTGAACCGCATGACGGGCTCGCATCTGCGCAATCACGCCGAGGTGCGCGGGCGGCGAATCTGGGACATTTTGCCTGATTTCTACTCCGCGGACTTAAAGACGCATCGCGCCTTGAGAGCTTTGCAGGGCGAGTTGGCAAGCATCGAGTCTCAGTTGAAAACGATCGCTCACGCGGGCGAAGCGGTGAAGATTATCCGGCGCGTGACTGATTTCGACGGCTGGCTCCGCCGGGATTCCGGTGATGACCGGGACAACGACCGCATCCAGAACATTCAGCGGATGCAGGCTGCCGCGGCCCACTATCCCACAATCGCCGACTACCTTGCCGCAGTGCAGAAGGTGCGGGACGAGGCGGCGCGGCGCAAGGCGGAGCGAGCCAAAAAGCGGCGACAGGCGGACGAAGTGACCCTGGCGACGGGGCATTCCGCGAAAGGCCTTGAGTGGCGCGTCATTTTCGCCATAGGCTGGTCGGAGGATCTATTGCCGCATCGGAAAGCCGAGGACATCGCGGAGGAGCGGCGCATCGCCTACGTCATCGCCACCCGCGCCCGCGACCTTCTCTTCCTCTCAACGCCCGATAGCTGGAACGAGACGACGCTCGCCCCCTCTCGTTTTCTCACCGGCATGAACCTGAGCTCTCACGCCCTCATGGCTGAAAGCGACGAGGAGGTCGACGCAAACGACCTGACTGCCGACCCCAAAACCGCAGAGGCGTTCGGCGGCCTCTTCATGGAAATTTAGCCTTCAGAATGCCCCAGACGTCCCTACTACGTCGGGGATTTCGCCTTGACAATAAGCGGAAAAACCGTTACAATGTGGCTGTCGCGCGCCTGTAGCTCAGTGGATAGAGCATCAGTCTTCGGAACTGAGGGCCGGGGGTCCGAATCCCTCCAGGCGCATTAAAAAAAGCCAGGCCCCTTTCAGGCACGCTGGCTTTTTTTGGCATTGATATACCTGACGCACCTGTGATGTGGAGACAGCCCGACTTGATTAGTCGGGCTGTCTGTTAAGTGGTTGTTTAAGCGGCAGCGGCCAGGTATTGCGGAAACCGCTCTTTTGCGGATGCCAGACTTGAAAACTGCTTGTCAGAAACATCGCTAAATTGGGCGAGAGGCTTACGTCCAATGTCTTCTTGATTCTCGAAGATACCGACGGCTTGAAATGTTAATCCCCACTTTTCAAATTTGTAGAGACTGATGGTTGCGTCTTTAACTTTATCGTCGGTTGGTAGACCAAAAACAAAAATGGGCCGTTGTTCGGTTTCAATGCGATAATCTACCACATATTGCCTCTGCTGGTCGTGAAGGGGGTCGTACCAGTTTGGGACAAGTTTCCCAGGCGGAACGATGCCTTCTAACGTTGTACGCAAGTCATCGTTGAACATGCTGCGAACTTGTTCACGTGAGAGCAACGAAACATCGGAGATTTTCAGAATCGCCTGTACATAGCTATATAGAGCATCGCCGTACTGCTCGTCGGGTATTTTGTATATGAGTTCGCCCGCTCTATTTTCTACATCAAATGCAGACAGAGCATTCGTGATGACCTTGTTTCGGTTCCCTTGACGTAAATCCTTTTCGTCTATATCATAGGTAAGGCGCATGAACGTGTTGCCTTCATCTGATAACATCCACCGTCCCTGTTCGCATTTCAACACAACGCCCAGCAGATCACCGTCATCCAGCATGAAAGGCGTTTCGATACGATAGCGGTCTATTCCCTCTGGTAATATTTGAAGCGTATCGCAAACCTTTTGCTTGAACTCTCGTGCTATTGTGTCGATACTCATGATGAGAACTCCCCATCGAAAAACCTAGTTTGCGCGTCTGGAGGCAATATGAAAGCGCAGTCTGCCAGCATGCAATCAATAGCCCCATGTATGTCGTTGTATCTGGTAGTAACTACCGCAAAAGCATCTTCCCTTAACCCAGATCCTTGATAACGTGCCGTAGCCTTGTGTATATGGAAACCTCGCAAGGTTTCGGACTCCAGTTTGTTGCGATGACTATGAGAACCATTGTATCGACAAAGGCGAAATGGTTGGCTGTTATTCGGTATTTTGAAAGCCAGTATCACCGAAAAATCGAGCGGATTGAATTCGCTCTGTCGTAGAAACAGGGTGAATTGACTTCCATTTTTCCCTGTTATAGCAATCTCGCCTTCCTTATGGCCCGATTTTGGTTTCATTTGCATTTTACTGATGTAGTCAGCAGGTAAAACCTTGGGTTCCAAAAGTAGAGCCTTTATGTTCTAATCAGTGAAAAGGACTGGCATTCTCTTATCCTAGAAAGACAACAGACCCAATAACAGTATACATCTGTTCCGAGGGTCTGTCAATAATCGTTATTTAGAACTGCACCCATAGTGTGCAGTTCGCTTCGCTAAAAGCATTATCCTGCCCGCCTGTTCATTTTTTCGGTTCCAATGTTTCCAGATGGCTTGTTGTCAGTTCCTCATAGGTGAGTCTTTTTCCTACTACCTGCTTGACCGTTTGCAGGAACCGGGTCAAATCCGTTCCGCTTCGGTGATTGAACCGGAAAGCCTGCTCGTCTACATACCGGGAAAGGTGCTGCGGTTTTGGTTTGATGTACGTGCCGTGAATAGAGCGGTCAAGCAACGACCAGAAGTTTTCCACGCCGTTCGTTGAAACCCTGCCCGA
>JANXLO010000763.1 GCA_025355115.1 Chthonomonadaceae bacterium | reverse complement strand
GAACAGCTCGCTCATGCCGGAGAGGCCGACCGCTGGATGCAGTGCCTCAATGCGCTTCTAGTGGCACGGCGCCGCCTTGATGCCAATGCGAACATCGCACTTGTGACTGAGGTGCTCGCTATGAAACTGGTTCAGTGAGGTATAGTACTTGTCAGTAGTTGACGATAGAGGAAGGTGAAGGATGGCGACAACATTTAATGAGGGCGAGCGAGTGCAGGTCGTGGATCGGGAAGCCAACGCCGAGGATGTGAAGTCGGGGCTGTTCTACAACCATTTTCGTGGGCTGACGGGAACGGTTCAAAAAATCTACGCCACGCAAGAGGCGGTCGTGGACGTGGAGCAGGAGAGCCTGACGGAGGCGATCGTCAAACGGCACATTGAGGTGCAGGAGTCGATGAAAACCAAATGGCTTGACGGCCTCTCGGAGGAAGCGAAGAGTCGTCTCACCGAAAGCGAGAAGGACTTCCGCCTCCGCTACTCATTGCTGGTGCATGTGAGCGATCTCAAGGCTCCAGATGCGGCAGCTATTCCAGTCGGAACTCGCGCCACGCTTGCGGAGATCGAGGCGAAAGAGCAGGCGTATCTCGCAACGCGGCAGCCAACGATCGCTCCGGCTCCAACCCCGTAGCCATAGCAGTTCAGGAGGCAAGCGGATGGTCGAACGCAACAACGTTCCTCTGGCGCATTCGGGAACCGTATTCAGTGATCCTGGCGCACCCGGCGAAAAGCCTCTCACGGAGCCAGGTCTCAGTCACGCCCTGAACGCGGTGCTGGATGGGTTCCTCCAGTACCTGAAGCTGGCACGAAATGCCTCCACGCACACTATCCGCGCCTACCGCGCTGATGTGACGCAGTTTCTGGGGTACGTGGAGTCTCTGCCGGAACTCGGGCCGGGCGGCCTCTATCGCGTTGATCGCATACATGTCCGTGCCTTGCTGGCTGAGATGCAGAAGGGCGACTACAAACGCTCATCGCTGGCCCGCAAACTTGCCTCATTCCGCTCCTTTTGCCGCTGGGCCAAGAAGCAAGGCTACATCGAAAACGACCCCACTTTCGGCATTCTCACGATCAAACAGGAGGATAGGCTCCCCCAATTTCTGCGATTGCCCGAGGTTGAACTTCTGCTGGACGCGCCGGACACGAGCACGGCCGATGGCCTTCGCGACAAAGCCTTAATGGAGCTTCTGTACGCATCTGGCCTGCGCGCAGGAGAGGCTCATGCCCTGGATTTGAGCGACTTGCAGCTTGACGAGGAGGAGGTCCGCGTTCGGCACGGGAAGGGCGACAAAGAGCGCATTGCGCTGCTGGGGCGCGCTTCAATAGATGCCATCCGCGACTACCTGCGCCATGGAAGGACAGTTCTGGAGGCCAACAACACCTCCGGTAAACCTGATCCTGCGGTCTTCCTGAACAAATTCGGCAAACGCCTCTCAGACAGAGGCATCCGCCGAACCTTTGACAAGTACTTCAAGGAGGCATCCGAGCGCCTCAAAACCACTCCCCACACCCTCCGTCACTCCTTCGCAACTCACCTATTGAACAACGGGGCTGACCTCCGTGCAGTCCAGGAACTTCTCGGCCACGCGCACCTCGTCACCACTCAAATATACACCCACGTCACGACCGATCACATGAAAGAAGTCTACGAAAAAGCTCATCCTCGCGCACTGGAGGAGTAGGCTCCGAGCAGCGAGCGAATCGGCTATTTTGGCTTCGAGGTTTCGGTGAGGATGGGCTGCATGGCTGCGGCAATGCCCGCTTCACCATTTCCTAGATTGATGCCTTTGTAGAGCCACCAGTTTTCGGTGTGGGTTATTGCCTGGCCTGGCTCGACTCGCTCGAGCGGGCCGAGGCTTTCCATCTCCAGAAAGGCCTCATTGGTGAAGGTCTCATTGTTGCATCCGAAGTCGGGGTAGGTGCGACCCTTCTCGAAGCCGAACCGCTTGATGAACAGCGAGCCGCGATGTGAGTAAGCGGCCCACCCTTGACGATTCTGGATGCCCAGCTTCTGAGGCTCCTTATTAGTGACATCCTGACGCAGCGTGAGAAATGCTTTGCCGATCATCCAGCGCGGGTCGGTGAGGTTTGTGTATCCCCAGAGCACCATAGGGCGGACGGGCAACAGCTCGTCGTCGTGTGACTGAAAAGGCTCCTGCGGGAAGATCGCAAGGCCGCCCTTATTCATGGCGGAGAGCGACCAGCAGGCCATCTCGGTCGCGAAGAAACCTTTGTTCGTCAGCTTATGCATAACGGTCACGTGTGAGCCTGTCGAGTCCAGCGTTATCCAGATCTCCTTTTGTATGCTCGTCCCCTTCTCCGGGGCCTGAGTAAGCTTGATAGTCGTGCCCTCCACCGCGACCTGTACAGGATCATTGTCGGGGATATAGGTGCGCGGGATCGCTTCGGGAGCGTGCCAGAGTCTGTGCCCACCGCGTATCAGCCACTGCCCTAGATCAGACTTCATGCCGCCCTCAAGTGTAGCAAAGACGTTGTCCTCATCCTTGCCGCCAACCAGTGCGTACCGGAGTATTCGCGGCCCGTAGTCTGTCGCGAGGATCAGTTCGACGATTCCGTTGCTCATGCGGATGTTGTTCTGAGTGCCAAGATAAGCGACCTTTTGCTCGATCTTCACTTCCTGAGCACGCCCCGCTCCCGCGCATCCAAGCAGCATCAATGCCAACAGGCACACTATTCTCCGAGTCATGCATACCTCCACATTCTTGTTCAAATTCTATCAGGGCTCAAGCTTACGCAGCAGTGCGGTGAGTCTATCCGGGTCGTCGCGCAGGAGCATGGCGAGCTGCTTGCCCATGCGGATCAGATAGCTCATGTCGCGCTGACGGTGGACATAGGCGGTGCGAAGGCAGGCCGCAATGAGTTCATCCGGGTCGGCTTCTCCGCCAGAGGAGAGCAAAGGGCGAAGGAAATCGGTGCTCTCGGTCAACGCCATGGATTCAGCGGGGGTGCACTCCCACACTTGCGCGTGAAGACGTGGAGGACGGGGAGGCAGATGAGGTCGAAGGCGTCCCTCATGCACGTGCCCTACATGCAGAGCCGCGAATTCAGTGGCCAGCAGTGCGACGATCTGAGGCTGCTCCCGATGCAATTGCTCTTCATCCAGGCCATACGCAGCGGCCCTGCGACCCGGCTCGATGCTGCCGGTCAGAGCATGATAGATAATCGCGTAGAGTGTCCCGTCTGGCGCATCGATCGCCTTTTCGAGGTTCGGAACGGTGATGGGGTCAGCAAACGGGTCTTCATCCAAAAGGGCATGAGTGCCCTCATCGAAGGAAGCAGCAGATTGACGGTCGGCCGAGAAGTCTCCACCCTCGTCTGCTACAAGGCTTCTGTCTGGCGACGACGGTAACTTGTGGCCAGGAGGCAATATTTTAACGAACGAGCCGAAATCCGGGGGAAGATGAAGCCTGCCAGGTGGGCACTGCGCCACGAATCTCGTAGTACCCGCCTCGATGACCTCCCCTGCTTTGTATGCGACTTCCACTGTTTTCGTGGCGAGATTACCCCTCTCTGTGAATGGTCTAAAGCGTCGGCTTGGTGTACATCGGACGTTGGGGATAGCCCGTAACGCTCGCAGGTCGGATAGAAGACTTGCCCGTCTCCACAGCAGGCTTGAGGACTATCATCTGCGTATGGGGATAGTGAAACACGATGTTCATCTCCTTCGCTTGATCCAGTCTGGGATGGATCTCAGCGATCTTGATTTTCGCCGTGCCAATGAAAGACTCGTAGATGTTGATGTGATAGGCTTTGCCGAAATTTTGCTTGGTCTCACGGTAGAGCATGATTGCAATTCGGTCTACGTGCCACGGCTCCAGCCGGGCGGGAGTCAATAGAGTGATCGTTCCATTCGACTCGAAATGAACCCCTATGGCCTTGCCGGGCTGGTGTTTACGAAAGCGGGTCTGGAAAAGCTCTCGAAACACTGCTTCCCGCTCTTTTTGACCTGTCAGAGGCAGAGCGCGTTGTATTTGCAGTGCATTGGGAGCCCAAGTGGCAAAATCGTTGGCGGGATCATACCCTTCGTGCGTGCTTCCGGCGGCCCATAACATATACCCAGATAGACAGCACAATACGAGAAAGACGGCGATAATGGCTTTACGCTTCATCTGACCTGCTCCTTGTCGACCTCGTTAGTCCCACGCCGTCCCGCTTCTCATATCTTGCCGGAAGTTTCGTCAGCGTCCATTTCCCCCAAGCTACGCAGCACCTTGCATTATGTCACGGCACATATCAATCAATTCACCGCGCAAACATGGATTCCTGCTGCAATTTTATCGTTATGCTACAATAGCTCGATCTCATTCGAATTAAGTGCCTGCTCACAAATATCTGATTTCAAATACGTAAGCGAGTGCTAGAGATACGCTGAACAGTATTTTGTCAACAATGCGGGACACCGGTCTCCTTCCTTACGGAGAATAACATGAAATTGCGTTTCATAGACCTATCGCAGCCGATTTTCGATGGCGGCCCCAACTGCCCTGCTCACCCTCCAGTCCGTTCGGAGGTTACCTCCGACCATGTGCGCGCTGAATGGCATTGGGAAACTTTAACGCTTGCGAGTCATACCGGCAGTCATCTCGACGCGCCTCTGCATAAAATCGCAGGCGGGGCTTCCATCGACTCTTTCCCACTAGAAACGTTTACGGGGGCAGCCTACATCGCCGACCTGCGTGGAATACTGCCTGGAGAGTGGATTACCCCTGAACTGCTCGCGAAAGCGCTGCCGGCCGACTTGCAACCCGATCAGATAGTACTCATGGCGACTGGCTGGGGCGACATTCGCGAGCGATCCGAGAAATGGCTCTATAATGCGCCGAAACTCGCACCTTCAGCCGCTGATTGGCTTGTGGAGAAGCAGGCACGAGGGATCGGCATAGACCATTGGGGCATTGGGGGGTGGGACAAGGAGAACGACGCGGCCGTACATACAACTCTGCTGGGAAACGGCATATGGATCGTAGAGGAGCTTCATTTCCCGCCGGAGGTCTACTCTTTGCCGATGCCACAGACTTTCATGGCACTGCCCATCAACCTGCGCGGCCATTCCGGCGCCTGGTGCCGACCGGCTTTCGTCTCTATGGAGCAGTCGTAGGCGGCTCGTAAACTCCCACCGCGACGCCCGCTCGCAAAGGCAGGATCATAGAAGTAAAGTGCGGGTGCTCTGCCAGAATACGGTTGAAACGACGTATGGCGAGGATGCGGGGATCGTCGGCCAATGGATCGAGCAGCGTTTGCCCTTTCCACGAGCTTGAGCGCAGAACGTTGTCGGCAAGCAGAAGACCGCCGGGGCGGAGAACTCGAGTCGACCACTCCAGCAACTCGGGGTATCGAGCCTTGTCGGTGTCCAGAAACACCGCATCGTATGGCATGTGCCGCTCTCGCACTTCGCGCTCCAACGTCTCCAGCAGCTCCTGCACCGCTCCGAGGCGCACCTCCACTTTCATCCCGACGCCGACTTCATCCAACGCTCTCCGCGCCGCTTCCGCCCACTCAGGATTGATCTCAACGGAGACAACCTTACCACCCTCCGGCAATGCCATCGCCAGCCACCAGGCGCTGTGTCCCGCCAATGTACCGAACTCCAATACTCGTCGCGCCCCGATGGCTCTACACAGCACCTGGAACAGCCTCCCGACGTCTGGAGTGATCTCCCACCCCTCGGGCATTCCCGCTGTTCGGGCTGCCGCTGTCAAAGTCCTCAACGCCTCCGTCTCCGGCGCGAACGTTTCCTGAATGTAAGCGAGAAGCTCCCCAGGGACCGGAGAAGGACAGATCGTAGTTCCCTCGAAATTCGCGTTTTGGCTGGCGACTGGATCAATCATTTATGCACTCTCTGTTCATTTTTCGACGGCTCTCAGAATGACTTTGCGGCCAGACCGAGCAGATTCGTAGGCGGCGGAGGCGGCGCGAACACATTCGATCGCCTCTGATGCAGGCGCGATGAGCTCCGCCCTGCCCTGGAGTGTGCGAATAAAATTTTCGTCAGGATTTGTCGCAGGAGGCAGATCATCTGCGCCGATATCCATCGGTTCTTCGCGCCACTTCTGAAATCGGAGGTGCGGGCTGCCGCCATCTCGCCAGAAAGCGCCGAGATCACCGGTATAGGCAAAGCGTCCTGCGCCAAAGTAGTTGTCGAACGGAGGACGGGCATCACCGAAGACTGAGAGTGTCCCCAATGCACCGTTCGTGAAACGGAACGCGACGGTCGCTCGGAGATCGCGCTCGGGAGCGTCCATCAGAGCTGTTACCTCCGCCACCCGCAAACCTGTGCCGATCAGCATTCCGCTGAGCAGATGGTTGCCGACATCTTGAAGGTACCCTCCCCCTCCCAATTCAGCATCAGCGCGGAACTGGGTAGGAACAATAGGAAACTCCTCGGGGTTGGGCTTGAACTCTGCATTGCCGAAGAAACCTAGGGCGTTGGGATTAGCATAACCCGTCTGGCTCACATCCAGGAGTCTGCCGAGTCTGCCTTCTCGAATCGCTCGAGCCACATATCGGTGTGCGGAGTCGTAGCAGTGGCCGAAAAACACTGCAAGGGGCACTCTCTTCTGCTCAGCAAGCGCGATCAGAGCCTCTCCCTCGTCAACGCGGATGCTCAGCGGCTTGTCGGTCAAAACGGGCAGTCCGCGCTCGAGGGCAGACCGAACGTGAGTGACGTGCAGGGAATGAGGCGAACAGACGATCACCGCGTCCAGTTCAACTTTATCGAGCATCTCCTCATGATCCGTAAACGTCTGGGGAACGCCGACCAGTCGGGCGAACTCCGCGAGCGGCACTGGAGACCTGCGGCAGGCGGCGACTATCTCCACATCTCCAGTCGCTTTCAGCGCGGGCGCATGGGTGTGCGCCGCCCACCACCCCGCACCGATTATCCCTACTCGTAGCTTGCCGTTCACCTTTTCTCCTCAACTTGAAATAATTTTACAGTTCGCGTTGGCTCCGACTACAGAGCCAATCAATCAGTGATCGCCGAGCACAAAGCAGCTCGTTTCCGCTCCGCCGACCACGGGGAAAGTCGGATTGATTGCGGCAACACCATCCGCGACAAGGCTCTTGACATCCTCGTCACTATGCGCGGGATCGTGATGAAAGGCGACGAAGCTTTTAACCCCCGCATGAATTCCAAAACGTAGCGCATCTTCCATTGAGCTGTGCCCCCAACCAATGCGAGCGGCATATTCAGAGTTGCTGTACTGTGCATCATGGATAAGCAGGTCGGCATTACGAGCTAAAGAATAGCCCGAAGTCCAGTCAGGAGAGGCGGGGAAATTGGGAACTCCCAGTTTGGGTTCATGGTCAGGCAGGTAACTAAGAGTGGCATTATCGGCGCCAATACGATAACCTACGGTGGGGCCAGGATGACAGATTAGCTCCGATTCAACGCAGAACTCTCCTATGGTGAAGTCACCATAGGAGACCTCATGCAGCATCAGCTTGCAGGGCAAATCTCGAAGCAGAACGGGAAACAGCGGTGGCGAGAGATATCGAATCAGGCGAGATCGGAGGTCGTAATGCGCGCTGGGCGGACCCCATATATGCACTTCCATCGCAGGATTGTAGAGAGGTGCGAAGAAGCCAAGGCCCTGGAGATGATCCATATGAAGATGTGTCAGCAGAAGATCGATGCGCTTCAGGTTGCGCGGCAGAGCGGCGCCAAGACGGCGAATTCCCGTGCCTGCATCCAGCACCAGGGCAGTTCCCTTCGACCCCTGCACCTCGACGCAAGGGGTGTTTCCCCCAAAATGCGCGGTCTCAGGGCCAGGAGCTGCGATGGAGCCTCGAGTTCCCCAGAGCGTTACTTTCAACCCTTCACCTCCCAGAACAGAGCGACTGCGCCCAGCAGCGCGTTCGCCTGACCGATAAGCGGGAAGGCCGTCACATCGATCTGTCGCTTTACGCCGTCCATTCCGCGGATCCAGAAGCAGAGGAACGAGGGCCGTTGCTCAGTCAGCGCGATCCGGAGAGGTATTTTCGAATCAGGTAATTTCTTGCCGCGACTGTCCGTTGGGTGAAAGGCAGCGATCACTTCGGAGCCTGACATCTCTGCAGTCTCCTCAAAGCGACGGCCAAGTATCGCTTCCGCTGGCTCGTTGTAAAAAATCAGCCCGCCGTCCTTGTCAACCACAAAGATTGGCGTGGCAAGATAGCTGGCGAGCTGCCGTGTCAGGATAATCTCGATCTCCATCTGTGCCATAAGCGCCTGTTGTCCTCTCATTCCACCACTATGGGTATGAGCGCGTTCGGGAGCCGTGCTACGCGCGTTCTTGCTTCCCGGACGTGAGCGCTGATATCACGGCAATCAGGACGCCCGACGAAGTGTCGCCTCTGAAACGGGCACTTCGACATTGGAGGCATTCCCTCCTTCTATAACGGTCAAACGAAACGTCTTGCTGGGTATTGTCCTCACAGATCCTTGTGAGCGGGCATCATCTCCCAATGCTCGCCGAAGAAGTCGGCGGCGACTATCTTGCCGGGCCATCGGGACGAGGGCGGCTCTGTAATATCGACGACTGCCCAGTCCGGGAGTTTTGGTGTCTGACGGGCATTATTGAGGTAGTCGTACTCTCGGAAGGTAAAGCCGCTGTTGAGAACGATGTATCGCTTCGGATTGAGGGGATTTGGGTAGATCAGAACAGGGATGCTTGTGCCCGGAGCGAATGTCTGGCCGTTGACATGGACGCCCTGAGCGTCCCACTTGACCGGCAGCTTCGCAGCGATATTCGCCAAAACCTTATTGCTCGATGGGTCGCCCCATAGAATCAAATTGCTGCCAGCGATGTCGGCGGCATTGATCGCGATGTCGTCCTTCATAATCGCTTCGCCGCGAAACTGGCGCCGCCAATGCTCCGTCGCGTGCTTCATCTCTCCAGCGACCCAGGCGCCCACTTGCGAGTTCATTGCCGTCCCTGTAGGCCGCACCATGACAAACCGGCTCATGAAGGCATCGTCGATAGGACCTTGAAGATTGTGTTGCTTGGATAGAATGCCGTCACTGCTTGATTTTGCCGCCGCCCATTTTCCGGCGAATTTGCGGAAATGCACAGTGCCGGATTTCCGGCCGAAGTTCTGTCCGTCCAGATGAATCGTCTTCAGGATTTTCCAGTCGATGTCGTTCGGCGGAGTGAGCGTCAGCGCGTTGACGTTCTGTGTCTTTATCTCCAGGGAGCCGGAGTTCGCTAGATCGGCATCCACGCGGGCTCGCTCCCACTCCCGCCCCATCGCGTCCACGGTCAGCCATTTGAGAGTGTTGTACTTGAGTGTCCATGTTGTGAATTTGATGCTCTCCGGGGCGAGATCATTGCCCTTCGCGACGAGCGCATCCACCCTGGCGGCAACATCTTTCTTGGCGTTCTGCTCGTAGAAGTGCCCCGCCTTAGGGCCGATTATGTGCGTCAGCGTAAGGCCTTCCGCTGCCATCGCTCTCGTCATGAACTCCGCCGCTTGCCTCTGACCGTCGATCTCGCCCGAGTAGGCGATTGTGGGCAGGTTGTAGAGATTGAGCGCGTAGTCGGTGCTGTCGTAGAGATGCCAGAGCTTCTCCTCGTACCAGGTCGGCTTCACCGTCTCGTTTTGATAAACTTTCAGAAAATCAGCCGTCTCAGAGAAGCCTGCTCCGGGGTTGGCGGCCGCCCACAGACCAGTGTAGTGCGTCGCGAACAGCCAGCAGGAGGCGCCGCCCATCGAGAAGCCACGCACGGCCATACGATCCATGTCAACGGGATAGTGCTTCATCACATGCAGCATCGCCTCGACGGGATCCACCTCGCCAGCGAACCGGTTGGCATTGCAATAGCGACCATAGGGGTGCAACACCAGCGTGTCCTCGGGAGCGAACTCTCCCAGCGAGCGCTGTCGGTCGCTGATGAAATTCAGTTCGCTCAGGGTCTCACCGCGCCCATGAAACCAGAGATCGAGGCGGCGTTTGCGGGTGGTATTTTCACTGAACGTCACCGGCACCACAATGCCGTACGGCTGCACGGAGCCGTCGATCTGCGAGACATACCCTCGCGCCACAGGCCCAGTCTGCGTGGCCCACGGAGTTTTGCCTGCTCGCAAATTCGCAGCCCGCTCCATCCCCTGAACAAGCTGCGCTTTCGCGGTTCTGATCTCATTTGGGTTGAAAAACTCGTTATAGGTTAGCGCATAGCGAGCCGCGTTGTAGTATATTTGGACGTCCGGCAGAAGGTCGAGCAGCTCCGGCTTGGCCTTCAACTCTGTGCGTAGACCGTCGATCTCTTTCCCAAGCGCGGCGATCCCTGTCTCCAGGGTAGTTCTATCCTCCGCTGACACTGCCACGCCGAGCTGCGGAATTCGTCTCACGCTATCCGGCAAATTGTCTGCTGCTCCATCCGCTCGCGCCATCGCGCCAAGTGCTAGCAGCCCAACCGTCATTGCCACTCGTATTCGCATCGTTGCTTCCTTTCCCAAACAGTTCCTGGAGATCAGCCAGCAAAATAGCCTTGGCCGTAAACTTCGGCACAAGGCTAGCTGGTTCCTCCGTGGAGAAGGCCTTGCGGACAGGCGAAATTGTTTTAATCAAGACACGGGTCAGCGCAGACCACCGTTGGCCCCGACGATCTGTCCGGTGATCCACCGTCCTTCGTGGGAGGCAAGGAATGCGACCACATCCGCGATGTCGTTCGGAGTTCCAAGACGGCGCAACGCGGTATGCTCTACCATGGCTTGCTGCACGGCTTTGGGGATATTCGCGTCCAGCATGTCGGTCATTGTCAGCCCCGGCGCGACGGCGTTGACGGTGATATTGCGCGGCCCCAACTCTGCCGCGTGGCTCTTCGTCATTGCCTCCACCGCGGCTTTGGATGCGCTGTATACCGAGCCGCCTGGCGGCGCTGATTGCGCCGCGCCGGAGGTGATGTTGATGATGCGACCTCCCTCCGGCCCGAAAAGGTTCGACGCCTCCTGAGTGGCAAAAAGCAGGCCGCGCACATTGACTCCGAACAGCCGTATGTAGTGATCCTCGTCCACTGCCTCCAGAGGACGAAACTCCCCTACTCCTGCGTTATTAATGAGAATATCCAGCCGTCCGAAACCCTGCATCGTTTCAGTGAAAAGCCGTCGCACTTGCGCGAGATCGGAGACGTCGGCAGAGATGGCCTCTGCCTCACCGCCCGCCTGCTCTATCTCCGCTACCACACGTTTAGCGGCTTCAAGATTCTGGCTGTACCCCACAATAACGATTGCGCCGTCCCCAGCAAGACGTCGCGAAATAGCGGCCCCTATTCCGCGTGAGCCGCCCGTCACGATGGCGACTTTGCCTTTCAGACCTGTCATGTGCTCAGTCCCTTTCGCCATTCTTCCTCGAGAATTCCCATGTGGATTTCGTCCACGTACTGCCCGCCGCGCCAGAGCTGCTGACGAAGTCTACCCTCCTCGACGAAGCCGCATGCTTTGTAGCAACGCTGCGCGCGAACATTGTCGTCGCTCGTGTCCAGACAGACTTTGCGCTGATTGTGCAGCCTGAACGCACAGTCGAGCAAAAGTCCGACGCCCTCCCGGCCATAGCTGCGCGACCAGTAGGCGCGATCCCCGATTCCGATGCCGAGACAGCAGGTGCGATTCGTCGAGTTGAAGCGCCATAGCCCGCAGTGGCCGATCATTTTGCCGTCGGCTTCAATCGCGAAGCTCATGTCGCTCTTCTTGTCCGCGTCTTTGACCATATTCTCATCATACCAGCTCTGCCAAGCCTCCAGCGTATGGGGCTTTGGCGGGTCACCACCGCCCAGAAGCTCCAGCTCCACATCGTTGCTGAAGCGCAGAAGGGTCTCCATATCGTCTCGCCGCAATGGCCGCAGCGTGACGCGTTCTCCGATAAGCAAATTTGCCTCCTCAAGTGTAATAACCTAGGCTCTGTCGGAAGCAGCCTGCCCTTTGCT
>JANXLO010000761.1 GCA_025355115.1 Chthonomonadaceae bacterium | reverse complement strand
CACGCCGAATATCGAACTTTAGTTGTCCTTTTCATCCTTGATATTCGCGCGCTCGTCCGGCTGGACTGTCGTCGTTCCGGCTACGAACTCGAACTCGTCGGAGTTGGTGATGACGACGGCCCGCATGGGGGGGAGCTTCGGATCACGGGTCAGGAACGGCTGGGTATTGTTGCCGTCCGGTCGTACGAGAAGGGAGACTTCGGTCTTGTCTGGCTGAATAGTCTCTGCGTTGGCCACCCATCCGGAGGGCAGTCCTTCTAGCTTGATCTGTACGGGGCCTTTGAACGCGCCAAGTCGGGCGACTTTGACTTTGAACTGGAAGCCTTTGCGTGGATGCACTTTGATCGGCGCGGCATCGTAGGTGACGCTGTAGTCCGCCTTGCCTCTCACCCCTACCACACAACTCGTCCGGGTGACATAGAACGGCTGATTGTTCATCTGGTAGACGTCCTGCGCGACAGCCTGGGTCGTGTAGTCCGCGCCCTGCGCGACTACTGTGGCGTTGATCTGGAACGGCTTCTCGCCAGGCGCGGCGCTCGAATCCGCAGTCAGAATGAACAGCACATCGTTTCTGTCCCCCGGTATTCCCTTCGGATTGGCATGCACGCCGGGTGGGAGATCGGTGGCCGTGAGCAGAATTTCGCCCTTCACTCCATCCCTGCGCGTCAGAACCACCTGAACGGCCGCCGACGTCCCTGGCCGCAGCGTCACATTCGAGGGATGCACCACGAGCTCGACTTCAGGATGCGCCGGACGAGCTTCCATGCAGTACACGAAGTCCTGCCCGCCCCGCCCCGAAATGTCCTCCGCTTTCAGAGTATAGTTCTTGTCTGGCTCAAGCGTCACACGCATCCGGTTGTCGTTGGCGCTTGCCGCCATCGGCTGCCCCGCCGGATTGAGCAGAGTGAATTTAATGTTCGCGGGTGAGCCGATCCGGCTCACATAACCCTCGAACTCGACTGGCCCGCTCCCCTTGACCAGGAAGGAATCAGCGGCACCCGCCACGGTGATGCGCCCCGCGAGAGCCGCAGGCAAAGTGATCGCCTGTGCGGGCTTCGTCTCAGTGCGAACGACAGCATAGGGCGAGACCACTATTTTCTGCGGCCCATAAGGACTTCCGACCGTCTGGACGCCGGTCTGTTCGGGTGCGACGAGGGTGAAGTCAGTCGCCAGCCCCTCCGTGTTTTTGCCGACGACTTTGAGCGAGGAGGGCGCGGTCATTTGAGCGGCAGGCGGGTAGAGGACGGTGTCGTAGGGCAGTTGCCCCATCCGGAGCCGATAGACGGAAGAGGGGTTGCCCGTGCCGAGGAGGTCCCGCACCTCAAGAGTATAAGGTCCGTCCGTGGGGCACTTCCAGTCGATCAACGGGTCGAGGTCGTAGTAACCATGATTTTCCGCGATCTCAGTACCGGTTCCGTCGAAAAGGCGCAATTGTGGATTGAAGAAGAGCTGCGTCAGTTCACTGTAGCGGTAGCCCTTAAGGTCGAATACCAGTCTTTGGCCCGCTTTCGCGCTGAACCGATAGTAATGACGCTCCGAACGAGCGGCAAGTGTGCCATTCGCGATAACAGGCAGAGTGACTGCCTGCGCGGTCTCCCGGCGCCCGTTCACCCCAAGTATCTCCGGTAGATTGCCCACTTCGAAAAGCCCCGCGGTCGATACGCCTTTCGCCGTGACGAGGCGGACTTCATACAGGCCGGGAAGTGTCTCGGGAGCGATCTTTAGCTGCGCCGCCATCTGCCCCGAAGCGGACGCGGCCACAAGAAATTTGACGATCTTCTGCTGGTCGGCGGGATTAATCGGCGCTTGACGCGCTTTAATCATGCGGTCGACCGTCGCCGTCCACTGTGCGGGTGTGAGACTGCGATTACCGGGCGAACGCAACTCGTGGCAGGTGCCGCACTTAGACTCCCAGATGGGCCGGAAAGTGTCGTCGCCTTTGATTCCACCCGGCACAAGGGCTCCTGTCACGCCCGGTGCATTCACCAAAACCACTCCGCCGCCGTCCAGACTCGAGCCCCGAATCTCCACGGTCACCGTCGTGCCGGCTTTACCTCCCACTGGATAGAAGGTGTTGATACGCGGAATTTGGGCCTGAGCAACTGACGCAAAAAGACATGCAAGCGCCGCGATGGATGTCCTTGATCGTGTTTTGTTGATTGTATTCATGGTCCACCGGCCGCTCGTGCGGACATTTAATTTTGTAGGAGGGCTCGCTTCGCTCGCTGCCTGACCCCCCGCCCCTTCCCTAAAGGGAAGGGGAGCCTGATGCAGGAGCTATTTACGATGCTTACTAGACGGTGCTTTAATTTGCGATGCCTTGGCAGGAGCGACGGGAGCGGGGAGGGCAGGGGGAGCGAAGCCGGACAGCAGCTTGTTCGCCTCGACATCCCATACATAGACTAGTCCCTCTCGCCCGCCTGCGACTGCCGTTTTGCCGTCTGGAGTGAGGGCCGCGGCATACACGGGCTGAGGGGAGTCCTTGAACTCGCGCACCCTATTGCCGTTGTCGGCAGTCCAGACGCTCACCATCTTATCCGCGCCGCCGGTTACGATGCGCTGCCCGTTCCCTGAGCGCCCCAGGGCGTAGACGCCGCCGGGATGGGCCATGATTGTCCGAAAATGGTAGCCGCTCCATGCGTTTTTGCGTTCGTCGTGATTGACGCCCCACCAGTACAGTTTGCCGTCCAGAGCGGAGCCGATGAACTGCGTGGCGTTGTTCAGAAAGGCGAGGCCCGTGATGCCGCCTTCGCTCTGATCGAAATTGATGACGTTGACGACCTTCTGCTGATCCCATACCTTTACGATACGGTCCAATCCCCCAGTGAGAAAAATGGTTCCGCTCTTAGGGGAAAAGGCGACCGCCTGCACACGGTCGTTGTGGGCATCGAGAATCGGGCCGTTGTCGCTGGTGAGCGAGGTGAAGCAACGAGCTTTTTTGTCGTTGGAGCCGATGAGCAGCTCTTTGCCGTCCGGATCGAAGGCGAGGGATTCAATTGTGTCGAACTGATTAGGAAGCACGTTGGGCTTCGCGGTGTTGGTGGTGTCCCAAATGACGGTAGTTCCTGAGATGCCGGGTTGCCCGCTGCCGATCGCCAATAGCAGTCCGTCCGGATGGAATGCCAACGAGCGGACTCGATCACTGACTTGCCGAAACGTGGCCACAACCTGCCAATTGGTCGCATCGTAGAGGACCACCTCTCCAAATGTCCCAACCGCAAGCCGTTTGCCGTCCGGGCTGAAGGCGAGGGCGGTTATCTCCCCTAGCTGGCGGTTAGGCTTGACGATTACAGAGACGGGAGTCTCTTGCGCTTTGGCGGCGTCAAGCTTAGTTGGGTCACCGGGCTTACCGACCAGAGCAACCGGCGGTTTGCCAGGTGCGACAGCAGGCGACTTCAGCTGAGACTGTCCTTTGAGTGCGGTCGCCTGACCGTTCTGTGTCTGACCCACGGCTGCCTTAGCCTGCGCCCCTGCCGCCAATCCATGGCTTACCCCGAAACCAACCAGTAAGGAGAGCAGGCAGTTCGAAAGGCTGCGAAAACGCTTCCGATGTCTAACATAGGCCATCCGTGAAAGAACAGACATATTGACTCCTCATTCGAGCAGGTTAGCCCAGCGCCTTGTGGATATGCGAGCCGCCTCGAGCGAGAGTGATGCGGACGCCCTCCGGGGAGGCGATGCTCTGCGTGTAGTCGATGCCGAGGCAATGGTAGATCGTCGCGGCGATGTCCTCGGGGCGCACGGGGTCGGAGGCGGGCTCCATGCCCTTCGCGTCGGAGGAGCCGACGATTGTGCCGCCCTTGACGCCGCCGCCAGCGAGCATCATCGAGAAGACACGCGGGTAGTGGTCGCGTCCGGCATCGCGATTGATGATGGGAGTTCGTCCGAATTCGCCCATGACGATCACGAGGGTGCGCTTCAGCAGGCCTCGTTGCGCCATATCTGCTATGAAGGTCGCGAAGCTCTGATCGAACATATTCAGGTGCCCGCCGCCTAGTGAGTTGAAGATATTGGAGTGGTTGTCCCATCCGCCGAGCGTGACTGTGGAGAAGCGAACTCCAGCCTCCGTCAGGCGTCGGGCGAGCAGGAGGCTCTGCCCGAAGTTGTTGCGGCCATAGGAGTCGCGCAGTTCCGCCTTCTCCTTGGAGAGGTCGAATGCGGCGCGGGCCTCCGTGGAGGAGAGCAGCGTGTAGGCGCGATTATAGAAAGAGTCGACGGCGCGGGCCGTGTCGGATCCCTTTTCATGCTGCCGGAAAGCAGCGTCTACCGTCTCCCGCAGCTCTTTTCGCCGCTCCATCTTGGCCTCCGTCATACTGGCGGGGCGGTCGAGATCGCGGACGCGGAAATTCGGGTTGGCGGGATCGCCTCCGGGGTAGAACGGGTTGAGCGATGCGCCGAGAAAGCCAGCGCCCATTTCGCTGCCGGGCTGCTGAATGGAGATGTAGGGCGGAAGCGCGCTGCGCGGGCCGAGCAGGCTGGAAGCGACCGAGCCGTAGGAGGGCACTGCGAAGCCGGGCAGGGGCAGGAAGCCGGTCAGCATATAATGAGTGCCGATCTCATGCGCGCCGGTCGGACTGGTGACGCTGCGGACGACGCACAGCTTGTCCATCTCGCCAGCCACTTTGGGCAAGTGCTCTGACAGCTGAATCCCGCTGACGCTGGTTGGGATCGCGTTGAACTTGCCGCGAATCTCGAGCGGGGCGTCGGGCTTCGGGTCGAAGGTGTCGACGTGACTCGGGCCGCCCGCCAGCCAGATCAGGATAGCGGAGTCCGCTGTTCCCGCCGTCTGCTGCATGCCGGGCTGCGCCTTGGGCATGCCGTCCGCCAGCGCATAGTACTTGGAGAGGGAGAGGCCCAGCAGGCTGAGCACTCCCACTTTGACCATGTCGCGGCGATGAAACTTTTCGCAGTCGCTCAGCCAGTTGTAATCCATTGCAGAGAACCTCCCGAATGATTTGCCCCGATGCCCTGAAGGAGGGCCGGAGTCGCTGTTGCGCCTTTAGTGGTTGAAAAAGAATTCGCGTGAGGCGAGCAGAGCCCAGAGCAGATCCTGCGCTCCCTCACGGCGGTCTGGCGTCTGTTTGATCAGAGCGACGGACTTGCTCAGCTCCGTTGAGTTGGGAGCGCGGCAGAACGTGCGCATGTAGAGTGCCCGGACGAGCGATTCGTCGTTGTCGGTGCGAGCGACCTCGTTGTTGACAGTCGTGCCCTGTCGTATCTTGCCGTCGATGTACGGCGAGTTGATCATCATGAGTGTCTGAACCAGGTTAGGTTCGAGCTTGGGGTCGATGTCCGCGAGGAACTCACGGTGCGACTGCCCGAACGCGCTCAGGAACTGCGAACCGGAAGGCACCTCAGCTTGAACCGCTCGAGACCGCTCCGGGAACGAGCCGAAGTTCTCCTGTGCGCCTGTCGCCTGGTTCACGACGTCCAGCAGAGCCTGAGCAGGCATCGCCTTGGGCAGGAAGTGCGAGAAGAAGCGGTCGTCCTGCTGGTTGGAGGCGTTGGGGATCGCGGATAGTTGGTAGGTGCGAGAGTTGAGGATCAGCCGGACGATGCTTTTCATGTCGTACTTGCGATCGACCAGCTCCTTGGCAAGCGCGTCCAGCAGGCCCGGAACGCTTTCGGGAGTTGTGGCACGCATATCGTCTACCGGATGCACTACGCCGCGAACGAAATAGTAGGACCAGAGGCGATTGACGGTGGCACGCGCGAAGAAAGGATTCTTGGGGTCAGTAATCCAGTCCGCCAGGCCGACGATCATGTCAGGTGAATCTTTGACCGGCTCTGTCTCGCCGAGATAGGTGCAGGGAGCGACCTTGCCCCGATTTCTGCCGTTCACTGACAAATTAACGACGCGAGCGCCAGCGTCGTAGCCGATGATCTCCTCGTTGTTCAGCCTGCCGCCCCTCGCGTTCACCTTGCCCATGAAGGAGGCGAAGTTCCAATAGTTGTCGGTCGTCCAGCGGTCGAAGGGATGCTTGTGGCATCGGGCGCAGGACATTCGGACGCCCAGGAAAGCCTGACCGATGTTCTCCATGCGATCGTTCGCGCCGCGCTCGACTCGGTAGAAGTTCGCCGGGCCGTTCTGGTACGTGCTGCCGCGCGCCTCGATAAGCTCATGCACGATCTTGTCCCAGGCCTTATTCTCAGCGACGCTCTTCCACATCCAGTTGTAGAAAAGCACCGCGCTGCGATCGGCGAG
>JANXLO010000706.1 GCA_025355115.1 Chthonomonadaceae bacterium | reverse complement strand
TGCCCAGCCAGACCTGCGCGGTCGTGCTCACTCGATCTACCACGGTCAGCCAGCGGGCTTCCGCCTGATCGACGCCGCCTTCCTCGTTCTGCATGGTATTGCGGTGAAATCCTGATGCGATTTTCTGTGCGGGAGTGGCGTTTGGGAGCATGTCACCCGCGATCTGCTCGATGGTGAACTCGTCGAACGGCATATCGCGATTGAAGGCGTCTATTACCCAATCACGGAAGGGCCAAATGGAGCGCCGTCCGTCCTTCTCATAGCCGTTTGTGTCTGCATAGCGAGCGAGATCGAGCCAGTAGCGCGCCCAGCGCTCGCCGTACTGCGGGGAGTCTAGCAGCCTGTCGACGGTTTTCGCGTAGGCGTCGGGAGAGCGATCCGCCACAAAGGCGTCGATCTCTTTCGGAGATGGCGGCAGACCGGTCAGGTCGAGCGAAACACGGCGCAGCAGCGTCTCCTTCGCGGCCTCCGGGGAGGGCTTAAAGCCCTCCTTCTCCAGCCGCGCAAGGACAAAACTGTCGATAGGACTCCGTGCCCATGACTTATTCTTGACTACAGGCGTCTTCGGAAGGACGGGCTTGACATAGGCCCAGTGCTTCGCGTTCAGGCTCTCCGGCCATGCCGCACCCTGGTCGATCCACGTCCTCAGCTTCGCGATGACATCCGGCTTGAGAGGCGCGAACCCCAGCGGCATCTGCGGCTTTCCGCCAGCTCCCGATGCCCGAAGCACGAGCAGACTCTCTCGCCCTTTGCCCGGAGTCAACGCTGTCCCACTCACGCCGCCCTTCAGCAGAAACGCCCGGCTGTCCATTCGTAGTCCCGCCGACTGCCGCTCCGCGCCATGACACTGGAAGCAGGAGGCCTTCAGAGCAGGCAACAGATCCCTCCCGAAATCCACTTTCGCGCTGACCGGAGCGACTGAAGTCTGTGGCTTCACCTGCCTCTGAGCAAAACCGATGCTCGTCACGCAAACGAGGAGACCAGGCAACATCAGACTGAACAAGACAGATTTTGGAAACATGAATGCGTTCCCTTTGAGCGCCTGAAATGGCGTTGCGAAAGCTGTGAAGGATGGCATATTATAACATATCTGCCTGACACTTCACGCAGGCAGAAGTCTCACACAAAGACGCAAAGGCGCAAAGAAAAGCCCCGTAGACGCTTCACTCACAATGGCAGCGTCGACGAGGTCAGATCAAGATATTCCGTATTTCTTTGCGTCTCTGCGTCTCTGCGCGAGGTCTCTATCCTCATCAATTAGTCTGTGGGTCTGCTTCAGGAGCTGGACGCAGGAGCTCGGAGGCAAGCGTTGAATCCGGTGCGGAGTTTACAGGGCGTAGAAGCTCCGCCTGCGCGTGATAAGATTCTGCGGTGGACGGGCGCAGGAGCTGCGCGAGGCGACTCTCCTCGTGTATTCGCGCTCCGAGCGCGGCGAGACACTTGGATCGGCGGCGTTTCATCTCCGCGTCGGGCAGACCGATATGTCGATAGCCAGGGTCACGCAGATAGCGAAGTGCGCGGGCATCCCCACAGCGCTCCACCATCTCCAGAATGGCCAGACGGATCTCCTGACTGCCGCCGCCCGTCAGGTTCGCAATGTAGCCGACCTGCAAGGACGGGAGCTCTGCGAAGCGCTCCGGGGTCATCAGGCTGCAAAACCCAGGGATCGCAGCGAACGCGGCTCGCCTTGCAGCGCTGCCTTCCGACTGCGGAACCCACTGTATCATTTTCAGCAGAAGCCCAAGGGCGCGATGCTCCTGCCTCTCCTCCAGCGCTGCTATAAGGCTCTTCACCTTGCGGAGCCGCCAATGACTCAGTGCAAGCCCGCCGCCTATGCCCCCAATGAGCGTGACCAGCCCGAGCAGTATGCCCATCCCCATAAGCTCGCCTGAAATCCTATTGACGATCAGAGCGAGCGAGACGAGGCCGCACAGAAAAATGCTCAGGAAGCCAGCAAGATTGCCCTGCATGGACTGACTTAGCTCCGTCAGAAGCTCGTCATTGCTCTTCTCCGGGAACAGAAGCCGCTCCTCGGCGACCGACTCTGTTTGTGGTTCGGAGACAGCCCAGGTAGTCGTCTCGGTCTCGGTTATGGTCTCTAGCTGCAACGTTCTCCCTCACTTCACGTCGAGGCCGGGCCGACTGACCGGCGGACATGCCTTGCTTCGCCCGTCGGGACGCCGTCTTTGCATGGCAGTGCAGCGGCGGACGCTTACCCTTCACTACTTCCAAGTGCAGCAGAGAAGTTTCAACGATTGCGAAGCACCCAGGATCGTTTTGCCCGCTGTGGAGGTATGATAGATTGGAGAATGGCGTGAAAATCCAGGCATCCCGCTCTGCCTAAAGGAAACACAATCAGCACAATGATTACTGCACGACCCCCATTTCGCTCTTCGAGCGCATCAAGTTGGAATATAGCTCTCACTTCTCTGCTCCTGGCCGCAATTCCGTGGGTCTCAAGTCCAGCTGCAAGGGCACAGGAGACGATCGGCGGGGGCAGCATCGCCAGCCCTGCCATGGGACCGAAGCCCTCTTTTGGGATCGGCGGGCCGGGCATGGTGCTGGTGAAGAACTGGCATTTCGGCAGTAATGGCACCATCAAGAACTATGCGGATATGAGCGCAAATTTCTTCTACCACGACCAGTTCAACACCATCGGCAACGGAACGAACTACGGGGCGGTGACGGTCGCGCCCGATGCGGCGACCGCGCTTCCCAATCAGCCTATCGAGGGGGATGCCTGCCCGCCCATGCGACTGTTCACTGCCGATTCACTCAAGACTCTGCTCACGCCGCTGTACGGGGCCACGAAGGTCGTCCCGACTCAGCACAACGCTGGTTGCGGCTCATTTATGGCGAAGTGGAAGCTCCCCAAAGGCGGCTCGCTGCTGGGACAGGACATTGTCTGGGAGACTCGCGTGCGGTACGTCACCCCGCCGTACTTCTGGTTCGCTATATGGACTGCGGGCAACAAGTGGAACAACGGTGCGGAGCAGGATCTGGTGGAGAGCTTCGGATACGACAACGGCAACAAAAACACGAACTACGACGGGCGTTACTGGCACTCGAACGCGGTCTCCGGCAAAGACACCACAGACTACGGCGACTGGAAAAAGGCCATGTCCTCGCACGGCATAAATGCGTTCGACGGCTCCAAATACCATATTTGGACGTGGCTCTACCGAAAGGACAATAGCTACGCGATGTACGTTGACGGGGTTCTCGTCCAGAGCGGGAAGGACTGCTTCTGGACATACGGCAGCAAAAAGACGGACGAAGCCATCGACATGGATTTTCTGTTCGACGGCGGCTGGGGCCACACTCAGGTTGGCAGCGTCAACCACTCATTGCCCGCCTGCGCCTTCGCTCGAACCTTCTATGAGTGGAACTATAGCCGCGTCTACCTGACCGCTCCCGTGCCAAAATGACTTCGAGAACACCTGCCAGCGGGCTGTGAGGTAGACTTCACTTCCCGCGCGTTGCGGCGAAGTCAGCAACCTGGCTTAGTGCGAGAATGTGCTTTCAAGAGGCTTGAAGTAGTAGGCGGTAATGTAGGAACCTGTGGCAGGCGGAGTGATGGAATTTCCGTAGCTGTCGACCCAGTGC
>JANXLO010000701.1 GCA_025355115.1 Chthonomonadaceae bacterium | reverse complement strand
TGGCAGTGGGCGACGACCAACCCCGAGCGGTTCGCCGCCATTGCGCCCATCTGCGGGTTCGGCTCGCCGCTTTCCACGCGGCGTCTCAAGGACGTGCCTGCGTGGGTGTTTCATGGCGCAAAAGATACGACTGTGCCTATCGCCAACGCAACGATAATGGTCGATGCGATGAAGGCCAATGGAGGCGATGTCAAATTAACCGTCTATCCGGACGCCGGACACGACTCATGGACAGAAACCTACAACAATTCCGAGCTCTACACATGGTTCCTCTCCCATACCCGGCACACCCCGGTGCCAGAGACGAAGAAATAGGCGCCAAAAAAGGACTTGGACGGCCCGGCGTCGAAACGACTCCTGCCCTGCGCGTGCATTCGTAACGCGGGCAGGAGTCCTTCCCTGGATCGGAGTCCACAACCCGTATGGACGGCTTTTCTCTGCTGATTCCCGCGCTGGTATCACTGCTCTGCGCTGCGATCTCGACAAAAAACCCCCCTGCCCTCTCCGCGTATCCCGAAACCCGCAAGGACGATGTCACCGACGACTATTTTGGAACGCAGATCGCCGACCCGTACCGCTGGCTCGAAGATGCGAACTCCGAAGAGACCGCTCAGTGGGTCGCCCGCCAGAACGAGGTTACCTACGCTTACCTCAACGGCCTTCCTGATAGGGCTGCCCTTCGGGATCGGCTGACTCAGCTATATGACTATCCCCGTTATGGCCTTCCGTTTCAGGAGGCCGGGCGCACATTTTTTCTCAAAAACGGCGGCCTCCAGAACCAGGCCATACTCTACGTACAGGATAGTTTGGACGCAGAGCCTCGCGTTCTCCTCGACCCCAACAGCCTCTCCGAGGACGGCACGATTGCCCTCAACGGCACCTCCGTCTCCCTCGATGCCAGCCTCCTCGCTTACTCCCTCTCGCAGGGCGGCTCCGACTGGCAGGAGGTTCACCTTCGCGACATCGACACCGCGGTGGATCGGGAAGATGTGCTGCGGTGGGTCAAGTTCTCCAGCTTCTCCTGGACGCACGACGGCTGCGGCTTCTTCTACTCCCGCTTCCCCGAGCCCGCGGACGGCTCGTCTCTTCAGCAGGTCAACCGCGACAAGAAGCTCTTCTACCACCGGATTGGTGTCCCACAAGCTCAGGACTTGCTCATCTACGAGCGGCCCGATCAGCCCGACTGGGGCATTGACGCCGATATTAGCGACGATGGGCGCTATCTGATTCTTACCCTTTCGCAGGGCACGGATCATCGCAACCGGCTCTACTACAAGGATCTGGGCGACGCCAGCCATCCAAATCTTGCTGCGCCCGTGCTGCCCCTTTTCGACGCCTTCGACGCCTCCTACGGCTATCTGGGGCACGACGGCCGAACTTTCTACATCCAGACGGACAAGGACGCCCCGCGCGGCAGGGTCATCGCGGTCGATCTGGCGCACCCCGACCCCTCCCAGTGGAGGACTCTCATACCAGAGGACGAGGATGCGCTGCGCGGCGTCTCCATGATGGGTGACCGATTCATAGCGTCCTACCTGCACAACGCCTACTCCGAGGTTCGCTTCTACGATCTGAAAGGCAAATTGAGGAAGAAGCTCAAGACTCCTGCGCTCGGCTCCATCGGCGGCCTCTACGGAAAGCGAAACGACAGGGAGCGGTTCTATGCCTTCACCTCCTACCTCTATCCCACTGCCATCTACCGCTACAGTGCGAGAACCGGGAAAAGCACCCTCTTCCGCAAACCGGAGATTAAGTTCGACCCCGCGCCGTACGAGACACGACAGGTCTTCTACGAGAGCAAGGATGGGACGAAGGTCTCCATGTTTCTCACGCACAGCAAGGGCCTCGCGCTCGACGGCTCTCATCCGGTCTACCTCTACGGCTACGGTGGGTTCGGCATCTCCCTCACGCCCGGCTTCGACCCCTCTTTGGTCGTGTGGCTGGAGCGGGGCGGAGTCGTCGCCATCCCGAATCTGCGCGGCGGTGGGGAGTACGGGGAGGCGTGGCATCAGGCGGGCACGAAGGCCAACAAGCAGAACGTCTTCGACGACTTCATCGCGGCGGCGGAGTACCTCATCTCGGAGGGAATTACTCGGCCCGGCAAGATCGGCATCGCAGGCGGCTCCAATGGCGGGCTGCTCGTCGGAGCGACCCTCAATCAGCGTCCAGAACTTTTCGGAGCGGCGCTGCCCGCCGTCGGGGTCATGGATATGCTGCGGTTCCACCTGTTCACCATCGGCTGGGCGAGGAAATCCGACTACGGTTCCAGCGAAGACCCGGAGCAGTTCCCGATCCTCCACGCCTACTCGCCTCTTCACAACGTCAAGCCCGGCGCCAGTTACCCACCCACTCTGGTCACGACTGCCGACCGCGACGACCGCGTCGTCCCCGCGCACTCCTACAAATACTCGGCCGCGCTTCAGGCCGCGCAGGGCGGCCCTGCACCCGTCCTTATCCGCGTACAGACGAAGGCGGGCCACGGCGCAGGAAAGCCCATCGCAAAAATCCTGGAGGAGCAGGCGGACCAGTGGGCTTTCCTGCTTGCGAATCTAACGGGAGATGCAGGGCCGTAATGCCGCAGCCTATCGGAGGGACGATCACCTTCTTCTTCACCGACATCGTCGGCAGCACACGCCTCTGGGAGGCATCCCCGGAGGCGATGCGCACGGCTCTTGCTGCCCATGATGCGCTGCTCCAGAAGGAGATCACTGTCAGAGGCGGCTACGTGTTCAAAACCGTCGGCGATGCCTTCTGCGCGGCCTTCTCCTCGACCGCCGCGGCGGCTGAGAGCGCCGTCGCCATTCACCTCGGGCTGAGAAATCTGCCGCCAGTCGCTTCCGATTTTCCGCCGCTCAAAGTTCGAATCGGCATCCATTGCGGCCATGCCGATTTGCGTGATGGCGACTATTTCGGTCAGACGGTCAATCGGGTGGCGCGCCTGCTCTCCGCCGGGCATGGGGAGCAGACTCTGTTATCTGAGGCGGCATTCGTTCTGATTCAGTCGACTCTTCCCGCTAACTTTCATCTCCAGGATCGCGGCGTCTTTCTGCTGAAGGATCTACAGGCCCCGGAGCACATCTATCAGCTTCAGCACCCGGAGCTGCCGACGGAGT
>JANXLO010000685.1 GCA_025355115.1 Chthonomonadaceae bacterium | reverse complement strand
ATGGCTATTCCGCAAGCGCAAAGGGCTCCTCTAAACGCGGAGTTGTCTGAAGCAGGCTTTACTGATTAAGACTGATTTTTTGGATTTTCAAAGCGCGAGCTGAGGGCGATGTGAGTTAGCGGACAGTTTTTTCACTGCCTGGCACAGATCGGAGCGCCCAATGCAGCGCCAGTTGGCACATTGAAAGCTCACCCACACGATCATCGGATGCACCATGCAAGGTGCATGCCACCCTTGGAAATGGCTTCGAGGAGGTGATCTATCAGCGATCGCCGGAGATCGAAATGAAGCGGCAACGGCTGAAGATTGCCCGCGAAGTCGAGATGAAGATCTTCTGCTGCGACATGGAGATCGGCACCAGACGGGTTGACTTTCTGGTCGGTGGGGAGGTGGTCGTGGAGATGAAGGCGCTGCTTCAGCTTGAGGACGTTCATCTGACGCAGGCGAAGAACTATCTGGAGGCGTACAATCTCGAGACGGGGCTTCTGATCAACTTCGGCGCGACAAGCCTTCAGTACAAGCGCATCTTCAACGCCGATGCAAAACCGCGGCCGCACCTTCCTTCAGACCTCCCTCGACCCGAATGACCCATCATCTCCACAATCAAGCAGAAAATCGGATCGCGAAGCAATCTTCAAAAGAGCTCGCCTGCATCCTGCGCTACACTGAACGCCCTCAGTTCGCGCTCTGGAAAATCCAAAAAATAAGCCTGAATCCGCTAAATCCCGGCTCAGACATTCCCCAAATTATGGCTTGTGATGCCTCTGAAAATGGCGCAGGGTAACGTAGAGCGTTGGGGCGAAGAGGAGAGTGAAGAGGGTGGAGAAGCTGAGGCCGCCGATGACGGCTATGGCGAGCGGCTGCTGCATCTCCGCGCCCGCTCCGATTCCGAGGGCGAGCGGGAGCAGTCCCAGCAGTGCGGTCAGAGTAGTCATAAGAATCGGGCGGAGACGAACGCGCCCGGCCCGAACCACCGCATCCTCGACCATCGAGCCTTCGCCTTCTAGTTTCTGAGCCTGATCCAGCAGGAGAATTCCATTCTTCACGACTACCCCGGCCAGCATGACCGCGCCCATCAGGGAGGAGACATTGAGCTGCGTCTTTGTGACCCATAGCCCGAATGTCACTCCGAAGAGAGAGAGCGGCATGATGAGCAGAATGACGGTCGGAGCGGTGAAGGAGCGAAACTGGAACATCATCACGCTGTAGACTAGCACGACTGCGAGGCCAAGCACGACCGCAATGTTGTGGAACGACTCGGTCTGGCTCTGGAACTGTCCGCCAAGGACGGGCGTGACACCGGGAGGAAGCGTCGTATGCTTCATCAGGCTCTGCACATCGCGCATCACGCTGCCCAAATCCCGGTTGGAAAGGCGAGCTGTAATGGCTACGACGCGGCGTTGATCCTCGCGGCTTATTTCCGTCGTGCCGGGCACGCTCTCAATGTGCGCCACCGCGGAGAGAGGAATGGCGAAGCCGTTTGGCGAGCGCAGAGGCAACGATTCGATCTGGCTCAGCTCAGTGCGGAAGGCGGCGGGGAAGCGCACACGGACGCCAATCTGCCTCTCGCCCTGAAGCAGTTGGGTCACGACATCGCCGAGCAGCGCTGCATTCGCCTGATCCGCCACCATATCCGGCGTCATCCCAGCGCGGCCCGCGCGCAGAGGATCCACCTGAATGACTAGCTCGGGCCCCGCCTCGATGATGCCCGATTTCGAATCCGCCGTCCCTTTGATCTTGTCCAGCTTCTCCTTGATGCCCTTGGCCAGAGTCTCCACCTGCTCTCGGTTTTCGCCGAACAGCTTGATCTCGACTGGCTGCGCCGCGCCCTCCAAATCACCGATGAGGTCCTGCAATATCTGCGAGAAGTCCACGTCCACGGCGGGCACATCCTCCGCCACGCGCTTGCGAACGCCTGCGATCACCTCTTCGATTCCCTTCGTTCGGTTCGGCTTGAGAATGACGGCAAAATCGCCCTTATTAGGCTCCGTGAGCGCGAAGCCCAGCTCGGTTCCAGTGCGTCGCGAGAACCCTGCGACCTCCGGCGTCTCCTTCAAAATTCCCTCTATCCGCTTCAGGAGACGGTCGCTCTCCGTCAGCGTGGTTCCAGCCGGGGTCAGATAGTCCAGGATGAAGGCGCCCTCGTCCATTGTCGGCATTAAGCCGGTCTGTAGGTGAGAGCCGAACCAGAAAGTGAGGCCGAGGATCGTGATGACCGCAGGCGCCATTAGCCAACGTACTCGCAGGCTGCGTCTCAGCACCCACTCGTAGAGATTGAGAAACCGCTCGAACAGCCTGCCGTGCTCCTTCTGTCCCGGCCGGATCTTTAGGAAAGCCGCGCAGAGGCTCGGGCTGACGAGCAGAGCCAATACCAGCGAAACCATCAGCGCGATGCAGAGCGTGACAGCGAGCGCAGTGAAGAAAGCTCCTCCTACGCCCGAAAGCAGAACAAGAGGCATGAAGACGACAACAGTCGTCAGAGTCGACGAGATCATTGGCGCGGCGATCTCGTGCGCAGCCCTCTGAACGGCTGCGGCGCGGGACTCTCCCTCCGAGAGATGCCGGAACACGTTCTCCACGACGACGATGGCGTCGTCGATGACTAGTCCGATGCCGATCGCCAGCGCACCGAGAGTCATCAGATTGAGGGAGAGGCCAGCGAGACGCATCAGCAGGAATGTTATGAGAACAGTCGCAGGAATGATGACGGCTGTGACAAGGGTGGCACGCAGATTGCCTAGAAACAGCATCAGCACGACGACGGCGAGGCCAGCTCCTATCAGCACGGCGTCGCGCACGCTCCCAATCGCCTCCCCCACCAGCACCGACTGATCGTAAAACACTCCGATCTCAGTGCCCGGCGGCAATGTTTTGCGTATAGTGCCGACTTCATCCAGTACAGCCGACACCACTGAGACCGTATTGGCATCGGGCTGGCGCAGAATATTGATGAGCACCGATTCGGAGCCGTCCGCGGTCACGAGCGTCGTGTTGTCCTGCACTGAGTTGCGAATGGCGGCGATCTGGCGCAGAAAGATTGGCACGCCGCCTCGCTGCGTCACGACCACATCCCCTAGCCGCTGCGGATCGGTCTTCTCGCCGGAGACGACGACGGAGTAGGTCTGAAATTGCCTGTCCAGACGCCCCACTGCCCGTACCACGTTGGCTTGCGTAATCGCCGTCTCGACTTCGGTCAGTGAGAGATGATAAGCGACAAGCTGCTGAGGGATGATCTCAACGGCGATTTCAGGCACTCGACCGCCCTGCACGAGGGCCCGCGCCACGCCGGGAGCGCGCGCCAGGCGCGGCCGAATAGTGTAGGTCGCCAGAGTCCAGAGCTGGGCTTGGGAAAGTGTTTTGGAACGCACCGACAGCCCTAGGATGGGAAATATCGTGGCGCTCATCCTCTCCACGCTCACATGCGCATCGGCAGGAAGGAGTGGACGCACTTCGTCAACCTTAGCTGTCACGAGCTGCAAAGCGGACGGCACGTCCGTCCCCCAATCGAAGTCTATCGAGAGCTCCGTCGCTCCCCGCGCGGTCGTGGAACGGACTTTGTGGACGCCCGCGACGGTGGCGACCGCCTCTTCCAAGCGGCGCGTAATGCTTGCCTCAACCATGCGAGAAGGGCGATCTCCCGCCTCCGCGATCACTTTGATTCTAGGAAAGGTCACATCGGGCAGAATGGCGACGGGGAACGTGGTCAGCATGATGCCGCCAATGACGCACAAAATCACTGTGACGAACAGCACCGCTTTAAGGTGTTCGG
>JANXLO010000683.1 GCA_025355115.1 Chthonomonadaceae bacterium | reverse complement strand
CTGACTCTTGCGCCCTTCGCGAACTCGCCCGTCCTTATCCGCCTCGGCATCATAGTCCAACTCCGCCAACGCTTCAACGTGCTTGACTGCCGCGATGAGTTGAGCGTCAAGCCGGTTCTGCCGCAGCTCACGCCACACGATCAGGCACGGAATCCCCACGATCAGCACAAGAAACACCAGACATCCGCGCAACTGTCGCTTTCGCTTGCTCATCCCCTGCCTTTCAACGCCCATTGCGCTCAACCCCAACGCCTCGCGCCGACTCCATTTCCCCACTGACGGACGCCAACTGTCCAAACTTGCAAACACACGAAAGAGGACTCACACGAAGACACAAAGCCACAAAGGGATGTAAAGAGCTCCAACAGAGAAGCTATCGCGCGAGCGTCTGAACAAAATATGCCATCTTTCTCCTCTTTTATGGCTTTGTGTCTTCGTGTGAGTCTTCCTCTAAAAGCTAAGCTCGTGCGCCGCCAGCCGATCAAGCGAAGCATAACCTGCAACTCGCACTATTTCGCATCAAGTATTCGTCTGTCATAAGGCCGCAAATCCATAGCATCGGCATCATTGAACCAACTCTGCGCTAAGTTCCAGATCCGCACAGCTCGCTTCACTTCAGACGGATTGTAGGCGTTTGAGCTAAGATAGCGCAGGATAACGGATCTGCTCTGCTTGCCTTCTGTAATGCTGAGCACACGAGTACTGCCGTCCGGAACTTTGCCGCCATATTCCGCTCCCAATGCGAAGAATTGCTGCTCTGCCAAAGCGCTCTGGAATTGCGCCAACTGCTTCGCTGAAATCTTGAACGTACGCGTTCTGCGTTTGGGATAGCTATTTATGGTGAGGTGAGCCGAGCCGGAGCCGTCCACCGTTAGCCTCCATCCTTTGCCCTTGCTAAAAGGCGCAGCCACCTGCATGTCCAGCGCAATCGACTCTGCCTTTGTAGCATCGAATGCCTTGTATTGACAACAATGCCGATGAACAAGATTCTGCCCGGTCATTGCAGCAACACGTGGCTTTGCGCTTGATAGATGACCGATCAAGAATAGCGCTAATGCCATCACTGTAGAGATCTGATTAAGCATGGCTGTTACCTTTTATCGGCGATGAGCAAGCACTGATGGTCCAGGCGCCAAACTTCCCCTTCCTTTTAGGGATTAGGGCGGGGATTTAGGCAGCGAGCGAAGCGAGCTCTCCCAATTGCTGAATGACATTGGTACCGAGATGCCATCACCGCACCTTAATCACTGCCCACGCAAATGCAAGAAGAGGATGAGTCTTAAGAAGCTCAGGCTCAGCCATCAGTGCTCTCAATGCTTTCCCTCTGTGAAGGCTTCAGTAGATTGAGAGCGCTCGGAGTGTTTCCATAGGTGGGTCGCAGTAGATGGTCCGTCATCATGGATTCGCTCGGACGAAGCAACGAGGCGGCGGCTTGCTCGTGCTCCTCTCTCCTCTTAAGTATGCCCGAGACTACTGCGGCTCGCTCACGCACGTTGCTCGAGGACCCGCTCTTGGCGATATGATCCACATATTTTGCAAGGTTTCCATCCCCAGCCTGAGCGATCGCGTCCAAAGCCGCCAGCGCAATCTCCTCGTCCGGCCATTCTGCGATGTCGAACAGCACCTGCCTGAATTCGGGCGGCAATCGCCTGTACCAATCCTCAGTGACCGATGGGAGTGCCTTCCTGAGCGCAAGGAGAGCTTCCTTGTGAAGCGTCGTGCGCCGACGCACTTGGCCGAAGAAAAAGGCGATGCAGTTGGGGTTTGCCATCGCCGCGAGAGCAGTCGCTGCGTGCCGCTGAACGACCCTGTTCCTCCGGCGATCCATCAGCGTCAGCCCCAGGCTCAACGATGCGGCCAGCACCAATATGCCTACCGGAGCGGTGAAAAACAGGATAGCCAGCGCGGCCAACTCACGCGTATAAAAGGGCGGGCGCGCATTTTGCGGAGTGGTCGCCACCGCCAAGACATACGAAACAAGCACAGGCGGGATTGCTATTGCGGTGGCGAGGAGCACTGAACTGCCTAAACGCGCGGTGAATCCCCTGTTCAGGGACGCTTCGAGCTCATTGGCTAGAATATGGTTGGCATGTGCCTGCTCGCTGGGAGACAACTCGACCTGGCCCAGCAGATGATAGCCAACGGCCCGGCTCACCCAGTCCGCAGCCTTAGGATTCGTCAACGCCCTCAGCAGCGTTCCGCCCGAGCCCGTCATGTCTTTTTGCTGCTCCAGCCAGGCCCGCACAGGAGAGTGCTTGCCCAGTTTATCAAGCAGCTTCGAGACAGGCGCCAGTGCAAACGAGCTCCGCTTGCCATTCCTCTCCATATCTGCCTCATCCTTCATGCTGACGCCCACTGACACAGTGAAGACCAACCCGGAAGGCATACATCGCGGTGGTCCAACTCGACAGCGGCCTTCCGCCGCCACAAGAGCTTATAAAACTTGGAAAGGAAAATGTGTATTCCGCCAACGGACTCAACGCATCGTGGCCGAAGGTCACATCGCACGAAGTGCGCTACAGCGAAGGGTTTACCCGTCGCGCCAGCCCGAGACCCTGCCGCCTGTTGCCTCAAATCGGACTGCTGACCGCAAACGAAAAACCAAGCATTTCCGTCTGAAAGTCACCTGCTTTTTAATCATGGGGGTCTTCAACCTCCGGCCAAAGCCGGTTGATTCCTGGCTCCCCCTTCCCATCAGGGAAGGGAGCCGGGGAGTTAGGTGTCCTGACTCCCCTTTCCCTTCAGGGAAAGGGCCGGGGGTTAGGCTCGGCCCTAGCAGGTTAGGCCCCATTCTGCCCGGCGAAGACATGAAGGTACTCCGCAAGCGCCTGGCAGCTCTCCACCGGCAACGCGTTATACAGCGAAGCGCGGAAGCCCCCCACATTGCGATGGCCCTTCAGCCCATCCATATCGCGCTCCTGCGAGCCCTGCAAAAACGCCTTGTCCAACTCGGGATTTTTAAGCCGGAAAGTCACATTCATCAGCGACCGATCCGCCCTGTCTCGCACCGCAGGCTCATAAAACTCCGGATGCGCGTCAAGAGCCGCATAGACCAGAGCCGCCTTCTCCCGGTTCCGCGCCTCCACCGCGCTCACGCCCCCTTGCGCCTCCACCCACTTCAACACCAGCCCCACTACATAGATCGCGAACGTCGGCGGCGTATTGTACAGCGAGTCCGCCTTCGCATGAGTCTTGTACGAAAGCACAGCAGAAATATCATCGCTCGCCCGATCCAAATACTCCTTGCGCGCGATCACCATCGTCACCCCCGCAGGCCCCGCGTTCTTCTGCGCGCCCGCATACAGCAGATGAAACCGCGAATAGTCCAGCGCCCGCGCCAGAATATCCGACGACGCATCCGCGATCAGCGGCACATCCCCCGTCTCCGGCAGCGCCGGCCACTCCGTCCCCTCGATCGTATTGTTCGTCGTGATGTGAACGTACTGCGCGCCCGGCGTCAGGTTCAGCGTCCGCGGAATATACGAGAAATTCGTGTCCTCCGAGGAGCCCGCCACATGCACATTGCCGAAGCGCTTCGCCTCCTTGATCGCCTTCGCGCCCCACTCGCCCGTGTTCACATAGTCCGCCGTCTGGCCAGCGCGCAGAAAGTTCATCGGCACAAGCGCGAACTCCGTGCTCGCCCCCCCGCCCAGAAAAAGCACCGTGTACTCCTCATCCGACAGGCCAAGCACCCGCAGCATGCGCGCCTTCGCGTCGAAATGAATCGCCTCGTAGTCCTTCCCCCGGTGGCTCAGCTCAAGGACAGACATGCCGGAGCCGTTGATCTCCAGAACGCCCCGGCTCGCCTCCTCCAAAACCTCGACCGGCAGCACCGCCGGCCCCGCGCTAAAATTGTGGTTCCTATTCATGTCCCGTCCTTCGTAGTCGTTTGCGGAAGTGCCTTCTTCCGCTTCTGCAGCCAGGCTTTGAACTGCGGCTGCCTCCTCAAAATCTCCAGCGCGGCCAGCGAGACCGGTCGGCGCGAACCGATCACCAGCCGATAAGTCTGCTGCTCCATCGTCCCCCAGCGCGATTTGTACTCCTCCTGGC
>JANXLO010000642.1 GCA_025355115.1 Chthonomonadaceae bacterium | reverse complement strand
CCACGATCACGCAGGGCCTGCTGTAGCGCTCAACGACTTTGCTCGCGACGATCCCAACGATGCCGCCTGGCCAGTTGAATCCGCTCAGAACGAGGCAGCGCACGTCGGTGATGTCCAGAAGCGCGATCTGAGCCATCGCCTCGTCCATGACCCGCGCCTGAATGTCCTTGCGCTGATCGTTCAGGTCATGCAGCTTTTTCGCGAGCCTCTGCGCCTCGCCATCGTCCTTCGTCATGAGCAGATCCAGCGCGAACTGGGTCTCCTCCACTCGGCTGGCGGCATTGAGGCGCGGCCCGAGCTGAAACGAGATCGACTGGGCCGTCAGCGGCCTGCCGTTGTTGCATCCGGAAATTTCGAGCAGCGCCTTGACGCCGGGCTTAACGGAGTTTTTCAGCGCATCGAGTCCATGGAACATGAAGACCCGGTTTTCGTCCACGAGCGGGACAACGTCGGTCACCGTGCCGATGGTCACCAGATCGAGGAAACGGCTTCGGTAGCTGTCCACGTTGTGCCCGAGCGTTCTGACGAGCGCCTCGCAGACCCGGAACGCGACGCCTACCCCCGCCATTCCTGAGAACGGATACTTCGAGTCTTTTCGGTTCGGATTGATGACCGCGATGGCCTGCGGCAGCGAGCCGTTGGCGTTGGGCGTGTGATGGTCGGTAATGATGACGTCGATGCCGCATTCGCGGGCGTGATCCACCTCTGCGATGCGCTGGATGCCGCAGTCGGTGGTGATGATGAGGGTGACGCCCTTCGCCTTCGCCCGCTCGATGAAGGCGGTGCGCATATCGTACCCGTCGCGCTGACGGTGGGGAACGAAGATGTCCGCGTCCGCGCCGAGTCCGCGCAGAACCCGCCCCCACAGCGCCGCGCTGGTGAGCCCATCGCCGTCGTAATCACCATGAATCTCTATTTTTTCTCGATTACGCAGGGCGAGCTTGATGCGTTCGCAGGCCGGGCCAATGTCTGGCAGCAGGAACGGGTCGTGCAGCTGATCGAACGAGGGATTCAGGAATGCGTAGGCCGCCTCCACCGTGAATATCCCGCGCTGGACGAGCAGGCGCGCCACAATGGGATGGATGCAAAGCTCGGTCGCGATCTCTTTTTCGATGGCGTCGTCGCCGGGAAGAACATGCCAGCGTTTTGGTGTGTGGGAGCGTCTCATAGGTGTTGTCGGCAAGGCGGAAGGCAGGCGTTCGGCAAGGCGTATGTCGGATGTGGAAGCAGGCAGAAGGGCTGCGTTGACGATGGCCGTGGATCCAGCGAATTCGGTCATGGGCGCCCTGGCGTTTCGCGCTGTCCGGGCTGCACGATGTCGATCATGCTGGTGCTGCGTCTCGATCTGGCGTAGCTGAGTAGGAACGTCCCCAGCGCCCCGCACGTCGCGCCGAGCACGAAGGAGACCGCTATGACGACGGTGACCGGATAGAGTCCCCGCAAGGGCCAAATCTGCACTCGGTTGAAGTTCATGAACGCAAAGGCGGTGGCGAATATCGCCAGAAGCACCAGAGCGGCTGCTCCGGCTTTGACTTTCGGTGTCACGCGAGGCCTCCCTCTTCCATTTTCATTGAGTTGCGGTAGTCTTTAAGCACCTGCACGATGCGACCAGCGGAGCTTCCATCGCCGTACGGATTGACGGCGCGGGCCATCTGCGCGTGCAGATGCGGGTCGGTCAATAGCGCGCGGGCTTCCCGCACGATCACCTCGACATCGGTTCCGATCAGCTTTGAAGTGCCGGCGGCGACGCCCTCGGGCCGCTCAGTGGTCTGCCGCAGAACGAGTATCGGCACACCGAGCGCGGGAGCCTCCTCCTGCACTCCGCCGCTGTCGGTGAGGATCAGCGCGGAGCGCTGCATCATCTTGACGAATGGCACATAGTCGGGAGGCTCGATCAGACTGACTCGCGGGACACCCTCCAGCAGAGGGCGGAGGGTGTCGCGGACGATCGGATTCAGGTGCATGGCGACCACGATTTCGCAGTCTGTGAACTCCTCCGCCAGCCTCGCGACCGCACGTCCGATGTTCGCCATCGGCTCGCCCCAGTTCTCGCGGCGATGCGCGGTCACAAGAATGAGTCGCCGGTCGCCTGCCACGATTGCGTTCAGTGCCGGGTCGTCAAAGGTGAATGCGCGCTCGGAGACGGAGCGCAGGGCGTCGATGCTGGTGTTGCCGGTGACGTATACTCGCTCTGCCGGAATGCCCTCTGCCAGCAGATTGTCGCGCGCGGGCTCTGTGGGCGCGAAATGCCATGTCGCCAACTCGCTCGCGAGTCGTCGGTTCATCTCCTCCGGGAAGGGATCATACAGATTGTGCGTTCTGAGCCCGGCCTCGACATGCCCGAACGGGACTTTATGGTAGAAGGCCGCCAGCCCCGCTACGAATGTCGTCGTCGTATCGCCCTGCGCGAGGCATATGTCGGCAGGATGCGCCTTGAGGTCGGCATCCAGCCCGTCCAGCGCCCTCGTCGTGATCTGTGCGAGCGTCTGGCCGTGGGTCATGATCGCGAGATCGTGGTCAGGCTTCAGCTCGAAGACTCGGAGCACCTGATCGAGCTGTTCCCGGTGCTGCCCGGTTACCACCACGCGAACGGTGAAATCCTGCGGAGACCTCAGAAGCGCCAGCACGACCGGAGCCATTTTGACCGCATCGGGGCGCGTCCCGAACACACACAGCACGCGAGTCGGTTGGGTTTCTGACATGCCACTCCACCAGTTGAAATTCAGCGTCCGGGACGGCCCACTTTGAAGAGGACGAGTGCGAAGCCGCACAGCACGACGGCGAGGCTATAGATGAACCAGACAATCTGCCGCTGATTCCAGCCTCGAGCCGCCAGGCGATGATGCAGATGCCGCTTGTCGGCCCGCGTGAGCGGGGCGCGCTCCAGAAGTCGGCGGGTCAGCACATGGGCGTAGTCGAAGATAGGCAGTCCGAGCACCAGCACCGGGACAAGCACGGAGACGGCAGCCGCAACCTTGAACGCGCCAAGAATGGAGACCGAGGCCAGGACAAGGCCCAGCACCCACGCCCCCACCGTGCCCATTATGATCTTCGCCGGATGATAGTTGAGGCGCAGAAAGCCGATGCAAGCACCAGCGAGGGCTGCTGCGATCAGAGCCAGCGTGGCGAACTCCGGGTTGCGCAGCTGCACCGCCATCAGCGCGAGCGTAGCGGCCGAGATCGCGCAGACTCCCGAGGCAAGCCCGTCCATCCCATCAATGGCGTCCACCGTCTTCGTGACCACGAACACCCAGAATATCGTCATCAGCATCGAGGCGACGACGCCGAGAGGATGCCAGTTCGAAAGCGAGTTGTAGGAGAGGGAGGAGGCCCCGCCGAAGACATTGGTGACGCCCTCGATGCGGACGCCGAACGCGAACAGGATAAGGCCCGCCGTGATGAGCGCCAGCGCCTGAAGCTTCGCGGGCAGGTCGCGAAAATCATCTATCAGCCCGACGACAGCGACGAAGGCGGTCGCAACCAGAATGCCTGCTATCTGAAGCGTCCACGTATGCTGTCCGGGCCGGGAGTACTGGCGCATCGTAACGGTCAGCACGACGGCAAGCAGAAAGCCGATGAGGATCGCCACGCCGCCGAGACGGGGCAGAGGCACCGTGTTGGCTCGGCGCTCGCCCGGCATATCGACTGCCGTGCTTTTTTCGGCGTAGCGCAGCACATAGGGCGTCGAGAACGCCGTCACGAACGCCGCTATGAGAGCTGCCGCCAGGATACCGATCATAACTGCGCTGCCCCCGGGCTACTTGCCCTTCTTGTTCAGCATCTCTTCCGTCGTCAGTCTGCGGGTGGCCGTGGGCGAGGGCTTGAAGACGAAATCGCCTGCGGGAATGTTGGCATCCGGCTTCAGCTCCGAGATCGTGTGGCGCAGTAGCAGAGTGCCCTTGATGTTCTGAACAGTGCGCGAAGCTCCTGTGCCGAACGAGACCGGCTTGACGATGTTGGGTGTCGAGGTCTCCACTTTATAGAGAAGATACGAAGTGCGGTCGATCCACCATGTCCAGTAGGAGGTGGGAACCGTCAGTGTGCCGTTGCTGGTTTTGACGACGACCGGGGTTGAATTCGTAGTTCCGGTGATGATGAAGACGGGATGGCCGTTGTAGGTGCCTTCCGACTTGAGCTTGATGTTCGTCAGCTCCTTGGGGAGTGCCTTCTGGCTGAGGAAAAACAGAGGATCCAGGCCGGCGGCCACATCGGCTCTCGTGAGCAGCAGCTTGAGTA
>JANXLO010000629.1 GCA_025355115.1 Chthonomonadaceae bacterium | reverse complement strand
TCTTGGCAGGGTGTATCGAAGCAGTGGCGTATACGTCTGGAACTACAATGAAGGCGGAGGCTACAACAATCGGAGCGTGAAGGAGGTGGAGATGCTCGCCTCGACGGACGGCAGTCGGTTCGAGTCGCTGGGCGTCTTCACGCTTGCCATGGCTCCGGGCACGGATGACTATCGCGGCGAAGCGGTCGCTTTCAAGCAGCCGGTATCCGCCCGCTATTTCAGGTGGAAGATAAGGTCGAACTATCGCGGCGGTGAGATGTCGGGGGTGGCGGAGATACGGTTTGCGAATGCGGATGTCAGGGCCGCCCCGCCGCATCCGCTTGCGGAGTGGAAGCCGACCTATCCGCGCCCCGCCCATCTCAATACGCCGCTCGGGCAGAGAGTCAAAGGCGAAGAGAACGTCGCGTATCCTGCGGATGCGGGCGTCATCGACGTGACGCGGCCTCCCTACAACGCGAAGGGGGACGGCAGGACGGACGACACAGCGGCGATCCAGAAGGCTCTGGACGACTATCCGGGCCGGGCCGCGATCATCTATTTGCCGAACGGAATCTACCTGGTATCGGCGACGCTGCGCTGGGGCGGCAAGCAGGACATTCAGCGCAATACGACACTGCAGGGGCAGAGCCGCCGGGGAACCGTCATCCTGCTGAAGGACAGTGCCCAGGGGTTTGAGGATCGCCGTCAGTCGCGTGGAGTAATCTATACGGGCCATGCTCCCGCGCAGCGATTCAGCAACGAAATCTGCAATCTGACCGTCGATACCGGCCTTGACAATCCAGGGGCTTGCGGCATCCAGTTTATAGCCAACAATCAGGGCGGCGTCTACGACGTCACGATTCAGTCGGGGGACGGGCAGGGCGTAAATGGACTCGATCTGGGCTACACCGACGAGCAGGGGCCATGCCTCATCAAGAATCTGCAGGTGCAGGGCTTCGACTATGGCGTTCACACAGCGACGAGCGTTGCGAGCGAGACCCTGGAGCACATAGTCGTCGAGCATCAAAACGTGGCGGGGTTCCGCAACGACGGTCAGCCATGCACGGTGCGCGACCTGCGGAGTCTCAATGCCGTTCCCGCCTATCGCGCCGACAGCGGCTCAAGCTTCCTGATCGACTGTTCGTTCGTCGGGGAGGGCATGGCCAAGCAACAGCCCGCGTTGTTTGTTGCGTCCAATGCGATCGTGCGCAACCTGCACACATCGGGCTACCGGGTCGCGCTTGAAGTTTCTGGCGCGAAGAAGACCGAAGTGGCTGGCCCGAACGTGCCGCTCTTTCTCAGCAAGCCCGGGGTAAGCCTGTTCGGCACGGCTGTGAAGGGATTGAACCTGCCGATCAGGGAGACCCCGCAAGTCGAGTGGGAGAGCGCGCAGAAATGGGTGGGAATCACCCGGTTCGGGGCGAAGCCGGACAGCGAACAGGATGCCAGTGACGCGATTCAACAGGCCATCGACTCGGGAGCCACGACGGTCTACTTGCCTAGGGGAAGCTACCGCATCGGCAAGACCGTCGTTTTACGCGGCAACGTCAGGCGGTTGGTAGGCTGCAAGGCTTGGCTGAATCCGATGGCTCCTCTGAGCGGGCAGAAGGCTCCTCTGTTTCGGCTCGAAGAGGGCAAAGCTTCGGTCGTGTGCGTCGAGGGAATGAGCACGGACTTTTCGGGCGGGCCATACGTCTTCATCGAGCACGCGGCTACCCGGACGTTGGTTCTGCGCAGGCTCGCGATTAATTTCCAGGCTGCGGACGCCTACCACGGCACGGGGAAGGGCGACATCTACATTGAAGACGTCGTGGGCCGCTATTTCCTGTTCCATCATCAAAACCTCTGGGCGCGGCAGTTTAATCCCGAAGGCGACGGAACACACGTTCTGAACGATGGAGGGACGGCCTGGATTTTGGGGCTGAAGACGGAAGGGGGAGGCACGCTGCTGGAGACCACCAATGGAGGCCGTAGTGAGCTGCTGGGAAGCTTCAGTTACTCCGTTGGCAATACAGCGCTGGCTCCCATGTTCGTCGTCAAGGATGCAGAGGCGGCGTTCAGCTTCAGCGAGATCTGCTACAGCGGGCTGCCGTTCCCAATCATAGTGCAGGAGACGCAAGGGGGCGTGACCAGAACGATTCGACAAACCGATCCGCTCTGGGGCGGCTTTTTCAGCCTGTTCACTTCGAAGCCACGACCCTGAAATCCCTGATGATGGCAGAAGCCTCGACCTGAAATTACGCGTGTGAGTGCAGAATGGCACACAAGCGCTCTCAGTGCGAGGCAAGCTGAGCTGCGCGAGATCGCGCTTTAAGAGCGTTTGAGGGTATGATAGAACAGCCTGGATTTCAGAGGCCGCAGGAATAGGCTCGCAGCGTGTCGAACGACCCTGAGAGACTATAATCTTTACCATTGCCCACGGTTCGACAAGTCGGAGGAAGAAATATTGCGCGTTCTATCGCCCATTTCGCTCGTTGTCATTCTGATCATGGCGTCCGCCATGACTTTGCGCGCGGACGACACGCTGGTTCTGGATTTGCCGCCGTCCCAGGCGGCTCTGGATGTGCGGGCCGCGGAGCGAGCCAAGCAGAAAGCTGCTACTGAGGACGCGGCGCGACAGGCCGCGATGGCCCGTCAGCAGCAGTATTCGTCTTCCCGTACACGCGGATTCTCGCTGCCTGCCTCACGCGGCGGCAAGCGGGAACGCGTGGTCGGGCAGTTGGGGGAATTGGCGCACGCCACCGCGATCTATCGCAGCCGAAGCTCACAGTCCGGTAAGCTGACGACGGCTCCCGCGGGAACCTATGTCGCCATCGAGGATGAAGCGGGGGAGTGGTTCGGAATTCTGATGGCGGATCGTTCTGTGGGATGGATTCCTCGCAGCGCAGTCAGCCTCCTGGAGTATCAAGTAGTCTCGCCCGGCTCGAACGCCGCACTGCCCGCGTTCGGCGGATCCGACTTCTACTCGCATACGGCAGGCGCGTACTTTCAGGGCGACAGTCAGCGACTGATCAGTGAAGCCTACCGCTACCTCGGGGTTCCCTATCATTGGGGCGGCACATCCGCGAGCGGTGTGGACTGCTCTGGATTTCTGAAAAATGTCTTTGCCTCTTGCGGCTTCCCTTTGCCCCGCACGGCTGCCGAGCAAGTGGGAGTGGGCCTCCCGGTCACTCCGGATCAGCTCCAGCCCGGCGACCGAATCTATTTCGGAACCGGCAACATCTCCCACACAGGTCTCTACCTCGGCAACGGTTACTTCATACATGCCTCGTCCGCTCATCACCGAGTGGTCGTCAGTCAGCTCTCCGAATCCCTCTACACCCGCATCTACGCCTGCGCCCGCCGATGAACTCATGTGCTCGACGCTCACCGGCCCCCTTTCCTTATTGGAATGGGGGCCGGTGAGCGTCAGGATACTCTGGCGGACGTAGGCTCATCTCGCCGGGCTTCCTGCTCATGTTCGGCGGCTGTCCTGTTCGCGGCATTCATCTCCGCTCCCGTAGAGTTGAAAGTTCGACCTGCTTCATGGCTTGTCTGCCCTGCTGTCTCATAGCCCACCGCTGTCACGGAGTCGTAGGTCTTCGCAGGCGGCGTGAGGTCACCGTGACGTGCCGCGTAGTCTGGGGAGATGTATGAAGTGATGTTCGGACCGGAATAGACAGAAGCGCGGCCGTTCAGGATTTCCTGTACGCGATTCTCATCGCCCGGATGCGTTGCAACAGCGACCACGATGCCGCCGGCATGCAGGCCGCGCTCA
>JANXLO010000602.1 GCA_025355115.1 Chthonomonadaceae bacterium | reverse complement strand
GAAGACACCTATATGTCCGTCGCCAAACTGCTGAATATGGACGTCTCAGCCCGACTTCGAGAAGCGCGCATTGTCCGCGACTCGCCAGGCATACCCGGCCTCTTTTCCTGAAGCAGAGAGCAATTTGAGGACTTCAGTCCCCGATCCCGTACTTTCCGTTTGGAAGATGTTTGCCCTTTAGAGACAGGGGTTTTCAACCCCTGTCTCTCCCTCCGAGCATTTCCGCTCTCGGTTCCCAACGCAAAATCACGGCCATAGGTATAAAGATGCTCTGCAACTTCAACAAAAGCTTTGGCCATAATGCTCATAAGCTGCACTCTTTCATTTCCATAGCTGGTTTTTGGGGGCAGATAAGCAGCGTCGTGATCGCTCTCCTTCTACTGCCTGCAGGTGCCGCATTGGCGCAGGCACCTGAGATAGGGGGACTGCTGCCTGCGGGCGGCCTGCGCGGCGAGGTTACGCGGGTCAGAATTGACGGGAAGAGCCTTGCTGGAGCAAAAGTTCATCTCAGTGGAGGAGGCGTATCCGTCAAGTCTGTCGAGATAACTCCTGATGGGAACCGACTGTCAGTGGCTATAGCGGTTGATTCCTCTGCACAGTTAGGCCCGCATGAGGTGCGGCTAACAACGTCGAAGGGAGTCTCGAACGGATCACGTTTTTGGGTCGATCTCTATCCCAACAAGGTGTTAGAAACTCCGATGACGGAGGCGATGCCTCCGATTGAACTGGATGGATCGAAACCTGTCGTGCTGAACGGCAGAATCGCAGTGAAGTCGGGACGGGATAGGTTCGCTTTGACCGCCGCCGCAGGCGACACATGGGCATTCGACTCTTTCGCAAATCGCATCCGCTCTCGCTTCGATCCAGTTCTGGAGTTGAGAGACGCTACCGGTGTGAGCATGAAGCTCGTGCAGTCCACCTGGGAGAGCGATCCGCGCTTTGTCTATCGTTTTGCGAAGGCGGGGCGCTATATTTTGTCCGTGCGTGATTCCGAATACAATGGCAGCCCCAACTACACCTACAGACTGTTGGCAGGGCGAATGGGATTTGTGTCCGGCTTTTCGCCAAGAGGAGACCGGCCGGGACACTCGGTGCAACTCGCGCTCGAAGGCACCAATCTGGGCGTGAGGCAGGCGGCAATCTCCATTCCGTCGGACGCTAAGCCGGGCATATTCTGGGCAGAAGTGAAGCAGGATGCGGCGAGTTCCATCATGGTGCCTCTGCTCGTGGAGGACGTGGGAGTGATAAGCGCAGGGGCGGGAGATGCGGTTCAGCCTCTGCCTCCGCTGCCCGCGGCCATCGACGGGACTTTCGCTATTGCTCCGCGCCGCCGATTTACATTTCATGCCGCCGCCAAGTCTGGTTATATTTTCGATCTCCTGGGGCGGCGGATAGGCTCACGAATAGATGGGCAGATTCGCATTCTGAATGCGTCAGGCAAGGAGATCGCCCTCGTCGATGATGCACCGGGCCTGGGCAAAGAGGCGCGCCTTGAGTTCGCCGCTCCTGCTGACGGAGACTACACGGTGGAGGTCTCCGATGTCGAGGAGATGACGGGCCCTGAATGCTTCTACCGGCTAGAAGCCTCCCATGTAACGCCAAATTACCGTCTCTCCATTGAGACCGATCGGCTGGCAGTTCCTGTTGGCGGGACTATCGCTATTCCTGTAACCCTCGAGCGCTCTGGGGGGTTCGCAGAGGCAGTGGAGGTGAAGGTTGAAGGCGTTCCTGTGGGGGTCATCGCGAGAGGCGGGACGATTCCGGCAGGCAAAACAGCGATTGAAGTCACCTTGACCGCCGCACCGGGAACTGCTATCTCTGCCTCAGGTGTGCATATAGTCGGAGTCGGCAGCATCGCTGGCAAGCAAATGGTTCGGGAGGCTCCCGGCTGGGAGAGGTACGAGCATCGCTCCGTCGATCTTTTGCTTTCCGTCGAGTATACCTATGTCCGCCCGCACAATCTATGGGATATGCTGATGGTTGGCGTGACGGATCGAACCGACGCCATCACCTTCACGCCGCCTCCCATGGCACTGACCCTCGCGCCAGGTGCTTCCATCGAGATCCCTATCCACGTGGATCGCCAGGCAAACGGCCAGAAGGAGATCACCCTTGAGCTGCGCGGTCTGCCCGCCAAAGTAACAGTGAAAGCGAAGCCCATTCCCGCCGGACAGACTGAAGGCAAAATCATCCTGACCGCCGCGCCCGACACCGCCCCAGACCTCTCCACGATCCTCGTGGTAGGGCATCATGAAAATTCCAACACGCTAGCGCCCTCGATCCAGCTATCAGTCCACAAATAGGCACAAAGCGGGTGAAATATGTTTTGGCGGAGGTGCGCGGAGGAAACTTCGCCTTCTGCGCCGAAAGACTGTTTGTTCCTTTCCCCTAGCTCTGTCAATGGAGATCTTTCAATGAAACCTGTATTGTGTATTCTGCTGCCCCTTCTGTCGCTGCTCGGAGTCTCCCGAAGTGCGGACGCGCAGACTGCTAAGGTGCCTGCCATGAAAACACACCACTTCATGATGATGCAGTATTCGCCTGTCAACCGAATCGTTGAGGTCTCTGCGGAGGGAAGCATTTTGTGGGAGCATCCCATGCCGGGTCTGGCAGTCATGTTCCAGGAGCTGAAGAACGGAAATGTGATATACGCCTACGGTGGCTCACCTACAGGTGTACAAGAGGTGGATCGCGATCACAAGGTCGTATGGAACTACACGGCGAAGTGTGAACAGGTTCTCGGATTCAGCCGCCTTCCGAACGGGAATATACTGCTCGGCGAGCAGGGGCCATGTCAGGCGGTCGAGGTTAATCGCAAAGGCGAAGAGGTGCATGTGACGCCTCTGACTACCAGCGAAAAGCCAGCGCACCGCCAGCTTCGCAGCCTCCACAAACTGGCGAACGGCAATATTCTTTCCTGCCATGAGGCGGATGCCACTGTACGGGAGGTAGACCCGAGCGGCAAGGTTGTGTGGGAATACCCCGATGTGCTGAACGTGTTCGAGGCAGTGCGCTTGAAAAACGGCAATACACTTATCGGATGTGGCATCCAGGCGCGGATTATCGAGGTCACCAAGGACAAGAAAGTCGTATGGGAGTTTGGGGCGAAGGATGCACCCGAACTGGGGCTAAACTGGATTTGCGGCATTCAGATATTGAAGAATGGAAATCTCGTAGTGGGCAATTTCCTGCGCGGCAAAGAGGGGATGGGCGTCCACGCCTTCGAGGTGACCCGCAGCAAGCATGTGGTATGGACATTTGCCGATTATAAGATGGCGCAACTGGTGACGATGGCCCATGTCCTCGATGAGTAGCGATCTTATCAACAGCAGTGAGCCTGACCAATGCGCACGGCGTGGGAACCGATGAGCGAAGAGAGGGACGTCACGGTCTCCGGCGGAATGAAACGCGCCTTTCTCGGACTGCAGGGCATGCAGGAGATAGGCGTGCTCATCGCCCTTCTGCTGCTCTGCCTGTGCCTGACGCTTGCCGCTCCTGTTTTCAAGACGCCTGGCAACCTGCTTCAGGTGGCTCGGCAGGCGTCCTACTACGGCATCATGGCGGTCGGCATGGTGTTCGTCATTTCGATGGGCGACATCGATTTGTCTGTCGGATCGATTCTCACGCTGACCAACATCGCGACCGGACTGGCACTGCGAGCATCGTTGCCGCTGCCAATTGCGCTTCTGATCGGGCTGACAACTGGCGCGGCGTGCGGTTGCTTCAATGGTCTCATCGCTGTATGGCTGCGCATCCCTATGATCATCGTGACGCTCGGGTCGCTCGGCATATTTCGCGGAATTGCGCTGGTTCTCTGCAACAACTCCCCGATCAGCCAGTTCCCTAAAGATGGATTTTTCTTCAGCATTGGCGGGGGAGAGGTCGCGGGAATCCCAACAAGCGTCGTCGTCATGGTCGCT